>NZ_JADGES010000014.1 GCF_016744255.1 Maribacter sp. | reverse complement strand
ACTGGTGCTGGAGCTAAACAGTATGAAGTTAGCTCGGATAACGGTGTAACTTTTGGAGCAGGAATTCCGCTTACATCTAATAACTTTCTTTTTGATACAGCAACTCCAGGAACCTATATTTTTAGGGTTACCGATAATAATACAACGAGTGCTGGTTGTGCAGCAAATTCGGCATCTATTGTTTTAAACCCACCTCAGGCAATTGCAGCAGCAGTAGCAGTAAGTACACCTGTAAGTTGTGGGCAAACAAGTAATGGTATAGTAACCATTACACCAGATGCAACAAGTGGTGTGCCACCTTATGAGATTAATTTTAATAATACGGGTTGGAGTGCGCAAACGGTTTATTCAGACTTACCAGTAGGTACGTATCCATTTTTAGTAAGAGATGCTCGTGGGTGTGAAACGTTACCGGCAGATATAGATGTAATTTTAGATACTACGCCGACTCCAGATGCAACAGTTGCAGAAGTGCAAGCTAGTTGTACAACGGCCGTTTTAAGCGGGGGAATAGAAATTTCTAATGTAGTAGATGGTCAAGAGAATTTTACTTTTATTATAGAAGATAATACAGGAACAGAAATAACAAGACAAACAAATGTAGCTAGGGCTGCATTGCCAATTCAAATTTTTGATAATGGTTTAATTCCTGGTGATTATACCATAATTACGATTGATGCTAATGGTTGTACAGATATAGATACGGCAACAATAACTACAAACGAGGTGCTAATTACACCAATACCACCACCAGCACCAATAACATGTGATGATATAGGGTTTACATATACTGTTTTGGTTAGTGGAGGAACTGGTTCTTATGAAATTAGATTAGCAAATCAACCTGCATTTTATGCGTTGAATAATATTCCAGGAGCAAATAACCATACATTTAGTAATGCTACGGATGGTATTCTATATGGTGTGGCTTATACGGTTGAGGTTAGAGATATAGGTACGGGTTGTATTTATGAACAAGAAATATTACCTATAGATGGGCCATCAACACTTGATGTAACTGCTAGTTCTACTCCAGGGGCTTGCGATATAAATAGAAATGGAGAGATAAATTACGAAATAACAGGGTTTACAGTTGGCGATAATTTAAGAATAGAGTTGCTTAATAATGATGATAATACAGTAACTGTTTTACATAATTCAGTAACAACGGTCGTAGATCCTTTTGTGGATGTTTATGCCGAATTGCCAGGGGATTACCAAATAATAGTAACCAATTTAACGGATACTTGTACAGATGCCGTAGGAGTAGTTATTGATCAAAACTTACCTGCAATAGATATTTTGTCAGAAGTACCAGCAAATTGTAATGCTTTAGGGCAGATAACAGTTCAAGGTCGTGGAGGTAATGGTGGACCTTATGAATTTGCTTATATGGATAATGGGGTCGTACCAGTTTACCCAACGGACTATACAACAAGTACTACTTTTGTAGCACCAGATGGGAATTATGATGTATACGTAAGAGATGCGAGTGGGTGTACCTCTTTTGATATTGCAACAATAATACTATTGGATCCTAATCTTCCTACACCAACATTTATAGTTGTAAACCAATGTGATCCTACCTCAACATCTTTTGATATTACAGTACAAGTGCCAAGCTCTTTAAATACGCCAAGATTTACTTTGGCAGGAACAGAAGTGTTACCAGTTATAAATGGGGTTTTTTGGGAACATACCTATACAGTTGGTAGTCCAGGAGATTATATAGTTGATGTGGTTGATGCAAATGGATGTACAAGCCAAGGAACTGCTACGGTATATGATTTTTTAGCAGCAACAGGAGATTTTGCAACAGAGTCTACTTGTAATTCTGCCGATGGCGAAATTACTATTTCTACCAATGGAGGTAGTGGTGACTTTAGTTTTGTATTAACAGGAACAAATTATTTAGGTGCTAGTGTTGCCGCTGTTACTCAAATAAATAACCCACTTTTTACAGGTCTTTTACCAGGGAATTATCAAGTACTTGTGACCGATAGAATTGTGAATGATGGCTCTGGGTTTTGTGAGTTTACCGTAACAGATATTAACCTAAACCAAGCTGCGTTACCAGTGATAAGTTCACAAATAGCTACAGATATTAGTTGTCGTGATCTTAATGATGGCGAACTAGAGATTGTGGTTGATCCAGCAGATGCCTTGGTGCCATTTACATCAGAAGATTTACCAATAGAATATATACTAAATAATACAGATACAACCACAGAGATAGCAAGAAACAATACAGGTTCTTTTACGGATTTGCCTGAAGCTAATTACCAAGTAGAAGTAGTTACGGCACGTGGTTGTTCAATATTATCTGCTGTACATTTTATAGACAATCCAGATGATTTTTCGTTAACAGCTGCAGCGCCAGATTTTGCCTGTGAACCAGGAGCAAATAGATTTAGCTCTACCACCATAACAACTACAATTGCAGATGTAGGAACAGTAGGTAGTGGTTACAGGTATAGTATAACAGGTTTTTCCAATTATCAATCTTCAAATACTTTCGAGATTGTAGACAATGGTAGTATACAAAATATTACGGTTTATGCTATAGATGGTAATGGTTGTCAAGCAACTTTTGATGTAACAATTAACCCTCCGACAGGGGTAGTGCCATCCATTAGCAATATAGTTCCTTTAAATTGTGCAGCGGATGAAGTTGTAACTATAAGTGTGTCTGGAACAACAAATTTCACGGTAACAACTATATCGGCAATACCAGTTGCTCCAGTGAGTAACTCAGGAGGAAGTGCGACATTAAATGTGTTATTACCAGCTGCGGGAGATTATATTTTCGAAGTAACAGATAATATAGGAGGTTGTACATACCCAATGCCAGTACATACTGTAATTGAACCTATTAGTCCTACTGTAGTTGTAGCAGAGGCTAAACCTATAAGTTGTTTTACTCCAGGTAATGATGGTGAGTTAAGTATAGTTGTAACAGATTATACAGGCTTATATGATTATAGAGTATATAGGGGAGACGATCCAGGGAAAACAACAATCATTGCATCTGGTACAGGTTTAGATACAGCCAATAACCCAGAAACTATTGCGGGCTTATCCGGTGGAAATTATTTTGTTACCGTAACATCTACTGCAACTCCTTTTTGTGATGCAGACAGTAATGTTACAACTATACGAACGCCAAATGGAGAGTTGCAAGTTAGTGCTGTAGAAATAGGAAATACAGGCTGTAATGATGATACAGGGAAAATTGAAGCAACAGGAATAGGTGGTTGGGATGCCTCTGCATATCAATATAGATTATTAAGAAGCTTAGATGGTGGTACAACTTACCCAACAGAAGTAGTCGCATTTTCTAATCTTAATGAATTTGAAAATTTACAAAGTGGCGATTATCGTGTGGAGATTACAGATGTCGAAGGATGTATAAATGATTTTGATATTAATTTACCAGTTGTTCCTCAGATTGATGCTGGAATAAGAGAACCGCAAGGATTACAGTGTCCTAGTGGTAATAATGCAGTATTAGAAGCTTACGACCCAACAAGTGGTACGCCTACCACAGCTACACCAGGAGCTTCAGGGGGTTACCCAGGGGCTGGTTACAATTATAGGTTGCTTTACTTAAATAGTAACGATAATACAGATATAGCATCGACAAGTGGTCTTCAGAACTCACCTACTTTTATAGGGGCTACTGGCGGATTTATTAGTGCGGGATGGTATGCAATTGAGGTTTCTTCTAGTTTTGACTGTGTATTTGTTACCGTACCATACTATGTGGATCCACCACCAGCTGTAGAACCAAGACTGGTACAAACTCAAGTGCCAGGTTGTGGAGGATTTGGAGAAGTGCGTTTGTCTATAGAAAACCCAGAACCATCTTTTGTGTATGAATATTTACAAATTGAAAATGGAGTGGCAGTTGGTGCTTATACCGATATGGTTGGAACTTCTGTTTTAATCTCTGGAACGGCTGGTATTTCGTATCAGTTTGATGTTAGAAAGAAAAACATACTAAATACTTGTTTGGCAGTTAGATCTAATGGTATAACCATGACAGATGCTACTGGTATAACCATATTACCAAATCAGATAGATGATATCTCTTGTGCATCAGAATTAGATGGAAGAATTGAATCTTTTGTAAATGGAGGAGTGGGTAACAACGAATTTATTTTATATGCGGGTGATCCCGTGGACGCTTTTAGTCCGGTAGCTTCAGCAACAGTTTTTAGAGGGCCACAGCCAGATGGTACTTTTGAAGGGCTACCAGAAGGGAGCAACTATTATATAGCGGTTACTAGTGGCGCTACTTGTAGTGATATAAAAGGACCTTTTGAAATTATTAGACCAGTGCCAATTGTGTTTACAGCGAATGAGAGTCCTGTAACTTGTTTTGGACAAGAAGATGGTTCTATCTTAGTAGAGGTGCAATCAGGTGGAGAGGGCTTATTACAATTTGCTATCGGACCTCATTTTGATGAATTTTTTAGTGATCCATTAACTCCAAATTCTTATGTTTTTGATGAATTGGCAGCAGGTTATTATGAAATTCTTATTAAAGATGATAATGGTTGTTTTGAAAAAGATTTTATAACGGTTACGGAGCCCGATGTTCTAGAGGTAACGAATATGGTTACAACTCCAGAACTATGTATTGGAGCAAATGACGGTACTTTAGTTTTTAATATTATAGGAGGTACTCCATTTACCGATGTATTGGTTTATCCAACACCATATTATGAATATAAACTAGAGAAGATAAGTCCGGTAGATGAAACAGGAACAGGTCTATTTGCTCCGTATGATGGTTTACCTATTGAGAATTTAGAAGGAGGGTCTTCTTATGCATTATATATTCAAGATGTTAATTTATGTGCAGTAACCGAAGTTATAACTATTAATATAGGGGTAGATTTAACAGCGGAACCTATTATACAGTACGGCTGTGATGGAATTTTTCCAAATAGTACCGTTACTATAGAAATGGAGGAGCAAGGTGTTATGGCAGATTTGCTATTTGCTTTGGATCCTGTAGATCCAACCGATGCAGTTACTTCTTTAGCTGGAACAGAAAATGTTTGGGGAGATTTAGCAGCAGGTGACCATACAGTTTATATTTACCATCAAAATGGTTGTACAAATATTATAGATTTTACAATGGAAGCATATAATCCACTTACCTTAAGTGCTATTAAAACTGCGCCTAATGAATTAACAGCAAGTGCAGACGGTGGTTATGGTGGTTATGAGTTTTTCTTCCAAGGGGAATCTTTTGGAATAAATGGAGTTTATACAACAAATGAAAGTGAATTGGTTACCGTAAGAGTAGTAGATCAGAATGGTTGTGAGGCAATAGTTTCTGTACCGTTTGAATTTACAGGAATGTTAGATATACCTAATTTCTTTACCCCAGACGGTGACGGTAATAATGATATGTGGTATCCAAAGAACAGAGAATACTTTCCGAATTTAGAAGTTAAAATATATGATCGTTACGGTAGAATTGTAGCCATACTAAATAATATTAATTATTGGGATGGAAATTACGAAGGGTCTCCCGTGCCAACAGGAGATTATTGGTATGTAGTGAATGAAAATAATAAGAGTAAAAATCATTATGTAGGTCACTTTACCCTTTACAGATAGGTAAGCATATTATGTTATAAATTTGTTTTTTAAGGATTAAGAAACGACTTTGGAACAGACTAAGACAGTTAGTGAATTCTCACAGTTTTTAGTAAAAAACAAGTAGATATTACCGCCATCTTTTATTTTGTGTTTTTTACGGATATCAGAAACGTTTTCAGGAAAATTTCGAATAGTAACATTTGCTTTTGTTATTCCTAGATTTTTTATTACCTTTTTGTTGTATGGGTGTATACTGTTAATTTTAAATGCCCTCCCTGGAAAGTTATGGTAATCTTTGTGTGTATATAAATGGGTGTTTGTATGAAGCTTAGCAATGTTAAGTTGCTTGCTTAAAGTTTTGAAAGCACCAGATTTTAAAATCGCTGCATTAGGTTCATAAAGATATTTTAAGGGTAAAGAAAGTTCTGCATTGTTCTCTTTTTCTTCTTCTAAAATAAAATTAAATAGGTCTATTCTCTTTTTTACTATGTTTACTGCTGTTATAGAAATGGTGTCTGTGTAATTTTTTTCAAGAACCCAAAGAAGTTCTTTTACTTCATTTTCTACAGCTACAATATGAATTTCTTTAACATTTTTTAGTTCAGATATTCCTACAGAAAAATCTAATAGAGGAGAGGTTTTTATTAAAATATTGTTGGTTTTACTAAAAAGAAAGTCTACATGGCTCGGAACATTTGGAAGGCAGTCTGATAGCAAAAATACTTTTCCTTTACGGTCATTTCTACGAGAGGGATCTACATAAACCCAATCCAATTTTAGGTCTATTTTTTTTAAATATTCAATTCCATCCAGAGGAATCATTTTAATATTTTTTACATTTAAAATACTTAAGTTATGAGAAACAATTTTGGATAATTGGGTGTTAATTTCGCAATGAAAAACTTGTTCTATTTTAGAGCTAAAATAAAAACAGTCTATGCCAAACCCACCGGTTATATCTATTACCGATTTACCTGTTAAAATAGAAGCTTTGTATTCTGCTGTTTTTTCTGATGAGGTTTGCTCAATGTTTAGCTTATTAGGATAGTATATTTTGGAAGTATTAAACCACTTTGGGAGTTTGTTTTTACATTTTTTTTTGGCTTCAATCTGTTCCGCGAGTTCTTTGGAGGTAACACTGGTAAATGGTGATTTTTTTAATAAAATGGAGGAGATGTCTGTATTTATGTTCTTGCTTATAAAATTTTGAACACCAGTATGTAGTATATTTTTATTCAAAGTTTAGCTATAAATTTTGTGTTAAAGACTTTACAAGCTTGTTCTCGGATAAAAATTCTTTTAAAATCACTTTTATAGCGGTATATCCTGGCACAGCAACAATCATTCCTACAACTCCAAAAAGTAATCCAGCAATAATAATAACTAAGAAAATTTCTAGGGGATGCGATTTTACACTGTTAGAAAAAATAAAGGGTTGTGAAAAGAAATTATCAACCAATTGTCCTATTGCTAAACCGATTAATACATAGCCTGCTTTGGGAAGAATAACCGTGCTAAAATCTGCACCCAAATTACTTGTCATTGTAAGAATAATCATGAGTACGGCACCAATGATAGGGCCTACATAGGGAATGATATTAAATAAGGCACAAAGAAAGGCAATTACGATAGCATTTTCTATACCTACAATAAGTAATACAATAGTGTAAATTACAAACAAAATAAAGATTTGTAGTAGTAAGCCTAAAAAGTACCTGGATAGTAAATTATTAATTTTGTCAATAGAATTTACAGTGCCTTTTTCTTTAGTGTTGGGAACAAACATTAAAAGCCCATTTTGGAGTAACTTACTGTCTTTTAAAAAGAAAAATGAAATAAAAAGAACGGAGAACAACCCTATGCTAGCGGAACTCAGAATGTTTAAAAAGGAATTTAAAAAATTAGGAATAAACCCAATATTAAGACCACTTAATATATTTTTTTCAATATGAGCTTCTTGTAAAACTTCATTAACAGTGACCGTAGATAGTCCTAAATAAGTTGTTATTTCTTTATATAGTATGTTTAAGTTGTTTTGTAAATCTTCGATGTTTAGTAATGAGAGGTTTTTCCCCTGTTCCGATATTAAAGGAACAAATAAAGCTATAATTCCGGCCAATATTCCAACCATTATAAGCATGGAGGTTATTACGGCAATGGTATTAGGGAATTTTAATTTTCGTCTTAAAAAAAGAACAATAGGCCTTCCTATCAATGCAATAACTGCTGCAATTGCTAAGTATGCCAGTACGGATTGAATTTTATATAAAAAATATATAATAGCTACTACGCCTAGAAAGATTCCAATAGCTCTTAAGATACCGTTAGAGATTGTTTTAGAAGTCATTTTGCTAATGTTTAAATGCGTAATTTATAATGTTTGCGCCCATTTTAAGGGCTTTTTCTCTAATAGACTCTGGGTCATTGTGCACAGATGCATCTTCCCAGCCATCTCCTAAATCGGATTCATAAGTAAACAAAAGAACAAGTCTACCTTCATGGAAAACCCCAAGTGCTTGAGGTCTTTTATTGTCATGTTCATGAATTTTTGGTAACCCATCTGGGAAACTATACGTATCGTTAAAGATTTCGTGGTTTTTACCTACTTCTTCTAATTTTTTATCGGGAAAAACTTTAGATAACTCTTTTCTTAGATAAGGTTCCATACCATAATTGTCATCAATATGTAAAAAACCGCCAGATAATACATAGTTTCTTAAATTATCGGCTTCTTCGGTAGAAAAAACAACATTACCGTGTCCAGTCATATGGATAAAAGGGTATTGGAAAATAGCGGAACTACCAACTTCAACTGTTTTTGGTTTTTCTTTAATAGTCGTATTTAGATTGCTATTGCAAAAAGCTATTAAATTGCGAAGGGCAGTGGGATTAGCATACCAATCACCTCCACCATTATATTTTAAAACAGCAATTTCTTGCGCTTGGGAATAGAATGTGAAGAATAAAAAAAAGAGTAAAAAAGTAATTTTGCTTTTGAACATTGCTTAAAGATACAATAACTAGGATTAGCTGTTATTAATTATGGCAATAGTAGTACAAGCAACTAATGCAGCAGTCTCTGTTCTTAATCTGTTTTCTCCTAAAGAAACAGGAAGAAAATTAGCCTCATACGCACTTTTAATTTCAGAAGAGCTAAAATCGCCTTCAGGGCCAATTAATATAGTGATATCTTTATCTGCAGTAGCTCTTCTTTTGAGTTCTACTTTTTCTTCATTTTCACAATGTGCTATAAATAATAAGCCTTTGTGTTCTTTTTTTATAAATTCTTTATACGAGATTGCGGGGTTGAATTTAGGTAAATAGCATTGTAAAGATTGCTTCATAGCGGACTGTATTACTTTTTCTAAGCGCTCTTGTTTAATAACTTTTCTTTCGGAATGTTCGCAAATAATAGGAGTTATCTCATCTATTCCTATTTCTGTGGCTTTTTCTAAAAACCATTCGTAGCGATCATTGTTTTTGGTAGGAGCAACTGCTATATGTAGCCACTTTTTTTTGTGATGCTTTTTTACACAAGCAATTATCTGGGCTTTGCAACGCTTTGCATTGGCTAAAATGATTTCAGCAGTAAGTAATAATCCTTTTCCATTGGTAATGGACAATGTATCTGATTCTTTTTTACGAAGAACCCTTACAATGTGTTTGCTTTCTTCTTCGCTAAATATAAAGTCAGATGTTTGCTCATCTAGGTTTGGGTTGTAAAAAAGTTGCATTCTAATTTTTTATGTAAAATTATAAACTTTTGAGCTTACTTTCGGCATGTTCTAGTCCTAGTTCTAACTAAATTTGTAATTGTTCTTCGGTTTTTAACCCTTCGTTAGAGATATAGACGAATTCTTTCATACGTTTTTTTGGTGAAATCTATGGGGCTAACAAAATGGAGATTTAGGTAGTGGTCTATTTTACCCGAAATAATTTTTACCATTAAATCATTCTTAATAATCCCAATAGTTATTTTACTTCTATAGATATATCCTAGGCCGCCAAATATCCTTTTTTTTGTGAAATTTTCTTTACTCGATAATCGAGTATTTAAATGCTCCGAGGCTTGCCTCTAAATTTTAAGATTGTTTTTCTACGAATGCCTCGTGGGCTTATCTCGAGGTAGTTTACTATTTTAGCAAAAACTGTAATAACCACATCTATTCTAGATCCTAATTGTTCTTGATACCCCATTTTTATTAGTTCATTGAGTCTAAATACACTAAATACTATACCTTGCCTTAGCGGTAATGTTTTGATTAGAAAACAGTTCTTCTTTATATTTTAAATACCCAACAATACCAATCATTGCGGCATTATCGGTACAATATTCAAATTTTGGAATATAGGTTTGCCAATCGCTACTTTGTTCTTTGTCCTTAAGGGCTTTTCGAATGCCAGAATTAGCAGAGACACCTCCGCCGATGGCTATTTGTTTTATACCTGTTTTTTTTACGGCATTCTTCAATTTTAGCATTAGGATTTTTACAATCGTATATTGAATAGAAGCGCAGATATCGTGCAAATTTTTAGAAATGAAATCTGCGTCTTTTTGCACCTCTCTCTGGATAAAATAGAGGATACTTGTTTTAAGTCCGCTAAAACTAAAATCTAATTCACCAACTTTAGGAATAGGGAATGGGTATTTTTTTGGGTCCCCTTCTGCGGCGTATTTATCTATTAAGGGGCCTCCAGGGTAGGGTAATCCTAGAATTTTAGCGCTTTTGTCAAAAGCCTCTCCAACGGCATCGTCTAGGGTTTGCCCTAGGATTTCCATATCAAAATAATTCTTGATTAATACTATTTGCGTGTGTCCGCCACTAATAGTTAAACCAATAAAAGGGAAGGTTGGTTTTTTAGATAAATCATCCCCAATAAAATGAGCTAATAAATGCGCTTGCATATGGTTAACCTCAATAAGTGGTATCTGTAATCCTAGCGAAAGCGATTTAGCAAAAGACGTTCCTACTAATAAAGAACCCATTAATCCAGGACCTCTTGTAAAAGCTATGGCTGATAATTCTTTTTTATCGATATTTGCTTTAGCTAAAGCTTGGTGAACCACGGGAACAATATTTTGTTGGTGCGCTCTTGAGGCTAATTCAGGAACAACACCACCATATTCTCTATGAATTTGTTGTGTTGCTACTATATTGCTTAGTACTTTATCGTTGCATAGAACTGCAGCAGAAGTATCATCACAAGAAGATTCTATAGCTAAAATGTAAATAGTTTTATTTTCCACTTGGTTTGGAATAAAAATTGAAAGACAAAGGTAAAACATAAAGCCCTATCAAAAAATTAAGAAAAATATTGGTAAGAACACTTTTGGCTTTATTGCTAATCGGTGTTTTGGGGACTATAATATTATCATTACCTATTGTTCAAACTAGATTTGCGGAATACGCTACGAATAAAATTAATACTAAATATGGCACAAGTATTAATATTGATCGTTTAAAAGTATCTTTAATATCGGGAAAGACATACTTAAGAGGTGTTTATGTAGAAGATTATCAAAAAGATACTTTGTTCTATGTAAATGATTTAAATACTTCCATTTTAAGTGTAAAAAATCTTCTTAATGGAAAATTAGAATTTGGTGCAATTTCTATTAAAGAATTAAATTTTAAATTAAAAACGTATAAAGGGAATAAAGAAACCAATCTAGATGTTTTTATAAAAAAGTTAGATAGTAAAAAACCTAAAGATCCAGACTCACCAGCATTCTTTTTGTCTTCCTCAAATGTTAGTATTGAGAATAGCGTGTTTAAATTAATTGATGAGAATTTTGAAAAAGAAAAAATCTTAGATTTTCAGAGTTTACATATAAATTCTTCCAATTTTAAAATTTTGGGGCCACAAGTTTCTACAGCTATCCAGAATTAATGTATCGAATCTTAAAACGAATTTTTCATATACAAAACAGCAAATGAGGTTCGATTCTTTGCAGTTAAAAACAAAAGAATCTAATTTAATAGGAGAGTTGGTATTTAATTACGAGAGAAAGGATTTTAAAGATTTTCTAAACAAAGTAAATGTGGCGGCTGTATTTACAGAATCTACAGTAGCCTTAGACGAAATTAATACTCTTTATAACGAATTTGGAAAAGGCAAGATGGTTTCCTTTTCCTCGAATGTCAGTGGAGTTTTAAACGATTTAAATACAGATAAACTCTTTCTTCAGACAGATAATACGGGTATTCGTGGGGATTTTAATTTTAAAAATCTTTTTTCTAGAAAAGAGCCTTTTAAAATGACGGCAAAGATAAAAAATGTAACTTCTAGTTATTATGAGATGCGTTCTTTAATGCCAAGAATTTTAGGAAAATCATTACCATCCTCTTTTCAAAAACTTGGGCAGTTTACTATAAGGGGTAATACTGTTATTACAAAATCTGCCATAGAGGCAAAGGTAAATTTAAATACAGATATAGGTAGTAGTTATACAGATGTTCTGCTATCCAATATTAATAATATTGATAATGCAACGTATATTGGTTTTGTTTCTTTAATAGATTTTGATTTAGGGAGTTTTACAGAGAATAATTCTCTTGGGAAAACAACTTTAGATTTTAATATAGAAGGCAAGGGTTTTGTTAGGGAGAATTTAAATACAGAGGTAATAGGAGATGTGTATTCTATAGAGTTTAATAATTATGTATATAAGGATATAAAAGTTTCGGGAGTTTTAAAAGAGCAATTGTTTGATGGTTCTTTGTTGAGTAATGATGAGAATTTAAAATTTAATTTTAAAGGATTAGCAGATTTCGAGGAAGGGCGTAATAATTTTAATTTTAGAGCCTCGGTAGGCTATGCTAACCTTAAAAAATTACATTTTATTAACGATAGTATATCTATATTCAAAGGGAATATTAATATGGATATTACAGGGAACTCGTTAGATAAAATTGAAGGAGATATAAAGTTTACTAAAACTAATTTTCAAAATAAAAATTTCACTTATTATTTTGAAGACTTTAAAATATCATCCTCTTTTGAAAATGATAGCGTGCGTACTATTGCAATAAATTCACCAGATATTATAACGGGCTATTTAAAAGGTAACTTTAAAGTAAAGGAGCTAGGGAGAGTAGTGCAGAATTCCCTTGGAAGTATTTATACCAATTATAGACCTTTTAAGATTTCTAAAGGGCAAAATTTATCTTTTAATTTTAAAATTTATAACAAGATTGTAGACGTTTTCTTTCCGGAAGTAAAATTCGACCCTAATACTTTTATTAAAGGAAAGATTAATGCAGATGAAGGTGATTTAAAACTAAACTTTAAATCACCAAGTATAGCTGCTTATGGTAATGAGGCAGATAATATAGATTTAAAAATAGATAATAAAAACCCGCTCTTTAACACCTTTGTCTCTGTAGGAGATTTGTCTACGCCGTATTACGATGTAAAAGATTTTAATTTAATAAACACCACCTTGAAGGATACGCTGTTTTTTAGAGCGGAGTTTAAAGGGGGTAGTGAATATGACGATAGTTATAATTTAAATTTTTACCACACTTTCAATAAAGAAAATAAGTCCGTAATTGGTTTAAAAACCTCCGATATTAGTTTTAAGGGTAATAAATGGATTCTTAATAAGGCAGACGATGCAAATAATAAAGTAATTCTCAATAGAACCTTCGATAGCATTACAATAAAAGAAATTGTAATGAATAATAGCAAAGAAGAACAAATACGCTTAAAAGGACAGCTAGCGGATTCTACATATAAGGATTTAGAATTACAGTTTAACTTGGTCTCTTTAGATAAAATAACACCAGCAATTGATAGTCTTAAATTGCAAGGAGAGGTAAATGGTATTTTAAATGTATTACAGAAAGATAATATTTATTTGCCCTCATCTAATCTTCAAATCACCAATTTTGGTATTAACAGTATACCCTTGGGAGATTTAACTATTGGGATAATAGGAAATAAAGATTTGACAGATTTTGTGGTTAATTCTCAAATCACAGAAAATGGCGTAGAAAAATTAGGAGTAGTGGGTAATGTATTGAATACAGGAGGAACTCCACAAGCTAATTTATTGGTTAACCTTAGTAGTTTTAAAATAAACCCATTTAGGCCGCTAGGAAAAAATATAATAGGGAATATAAGAGGAGATGTAACGGGTAGCGCAAGGTTAACTGGACCAGTGAATAATCCAGAAATAAACGGTTTATTATCTTTAAATAATTCGGGTATAAGTATACCGTATTTAAATGTGGATTACGATTTTGCTCCAGATTCTAAGGTGCGTTTATATGAACAAACATTCGATTTTGAAAATGTAAATTTAACCGATGTAGATAAAAAAACAAGAGCTAGTATTGATGGAACCATTTCTCATAAATACTTTGATAATTGGGTGCTGAATTTAGATGTGAATACTAATGATGACCGTTTTTTAATATTGAATACAGAGTATGACGAAGAGCAATTGTATTACGGAACAGGTTTTTTAAACGGAACAGGAAGAATTTACGGGCCAACTACAGCATTAAACATAGATGTCTTGGGGGCAACAGCAGAAGGAACCTCTTTAAAAATACCATTGAGTGATGTTGCTAGTGTAGGGGATTATTCCTTTATAACATTTGTTAAAAAAAACAGAACAAAAAATATTGATGATGAAAGAGTCATTAAGGATTACCAGGGATTAGAATTAAAGTTCGATTTAGATATTACCCCAGATGCTGAAGTAGAAATAGTTACCGATCAAAAAACAAAAAGCTCTTTAAAGGGGACAGGTGCGGGAACCATATTAATGCAGATTAATACTCGTGGTAAGTTCGAAATGTATGGGGATTTTGTGGTAGTTACAGGGCAATATCATCATAAATTTGGAGGGGTAATAGATAAAACATTTACGGTAAAGCCAGGAGGAACAATTGTTTGGCAACAAGATCCTTTAGCTGCAGAGTTAAACATGGAAGCAGTATACTCTTTATACGCTAACCCTGCTCCTTTATTAGATAATTCGGCTTCTTCTACCAGTAGAATACCTACAGACGTGGTTATAAAGTTGACAGATGAATTACAAAGCCCTAATATAAATTTTGAGATAGAGTTTCCGAATACAAATTCTATAATTAAATCAGAATTAGAGTATAGACTACAAGATCCTACCGTAGAAGAAAAAAACGCGTTGTTTTTATTAGCCCAAGGTTCTTTTGTAAATGATCAATCGGGTCTTAATCAACAAGCTCTAACAGGAAACCTGTTGCAATCGGCATCCGGAATTCTAAATCAGATGCTTGGAGGAGATAATGATAAGTTTAATTTAGGACTATCTTATGAGCAAGGAATAATAGATAAAGGTGCCGATATAGAAACGGAGGATAGAATAGGGTTTACCGTTTCTACAAAGATAAGTGACCGAGTTTTGTTTAATGGTAATTTTGGTGTTCCAGTTGGTGGTTCTAGCGAAACGGTTGTGGCAGGTGATGCGGAAATACAATTATTATTAAATGAAGAAGGCACGCTTAGTGCTAAGTTTTTTAATAAACAAAATGAAATTCAAGAATTCTTAGCAGACAACCAGGGATATACCCAAGGAGCAGGCCTTTCTTACGAGGTCGATTTTAATAGTTTTAAAGAACTTTTTAGAAAAATACTAGGAAAGGATAAGACTAAAGAAAAAAAGAAAAAAAAGAAACCTATGCCAACTTCGGTAATGGGAAAAGATAGCCTTCTTAGGTTCTATTCTAAAGACCAAATGAGTCCAATTTCAAACTAATTACAACGCTGTTTTCCCTTTATAGAGAAGGAACTTAAATTATTTTTAATACGAAAACGTTTGAAGTTGTATCGTCTTGAAAATTAATACTTAGAAGCCCTATTTTATTGAATTAAGTTTGCTAATTTCGTGTATAGATAACTTAACAATGACTACAAAAATAGAAAAAATAGGTGTTCTTACTTCTGGTGGAGATTCTCCAGGAATGAATGCAGCAATACGTTCCGTAGTACGTACTTGTGCATATCATGATATAGATTGTGTTGGTATTTATCGTGGATATCAAGGAATGATAGAAGGCGATTTTAAACCTATGGATGCGCGTAGCGTAAATAACATAATAAATAAAGGAGGGACTATTCTAAAAAGTGCAAGATGCATGGAGTTTAGAACCAAAGAAGGTAGAAATATGGCCTACGAACAATTAAAAGCAGAAGGCATAGATGCTTTTGTTGTAATTGGAGGAGATGGTAGTTTTACTGGCGGAATGGTTTTTAATCAAGAATATAATTTTCCTGTAATAGGTATACCAGGAACAATAGATAACGATATTTACGGAACAACCTTTACTTTAGGTTTCGATACGGCTTTAAATACAGTGGTAGAAGCCATTGATAAAATTAGAGATACCGCTAGTTCTCACAATCGTTTGTTCTTTGTAGAAGTAATGGGTAGAGATGTTGGCCATATAGCATTAAATGCTGGTGTTGGTGCAGGCGCTGAAGAAATTCTTATCCCAGAAGAAAATTTAGGATTAGAACGTTTGGTAGACTCTTTAAAACGAAGTAAAGAATCTGGAAAATCTTCTAGTATTGTAATTGTTGCAGAAGGAGATAAGACAGGTAAAAATGTTTTTGAACTTAAAGAGTATGTAGAAAAACATTTGCCAATCTATGATGTAAGAGTTTCTGTTCTTGGGCACATGCAACGAGGAGGTTCCCCTTCTTGTTATGACAGAGTACTAGCTAGTAGAATGGGGGTGCGAGCAGTAGAGGCTTTATGCGAGGGTAAAACCAATTTAATGGTAGGCATACAAGATAATAAGCTTATTCTTACGCCATTAGAAATGGCTATTAAAGGACATACAGAAATAGATAAAGAGCTTATAAGGGTTTCAGATATAATGACAACATAAATTAATTAATAAAGCAATAAAAATGTCAAATTTAAAAATAGGAATTAACGGATTCGGTAGAATAGGTAGATTAGTTTTTAGAACCACTGTAAAAAGAGGAGATATAGATGTAGTAGCTATCAATGATCTATTAGATGTAGAACACTTAGCGTATTTATTAAAGTACGATTCTGTTCATGGAAAGTTTGATGGTACTGTTGATATAAAAGACGGTAACTTAATTGTAAATGGAAAAACAGTAAGGATTACGGCAGAAAGAGATCCAAAGCAGATTAAATGGGATGCTGTTGGTGCTGAAACTGTTGCAGAATGTACCGGTATTTTCACAACATTAGAAATGGCACAATACCATATTGATGGTGGAGCCAAAAAAGTAGTTATTTCAGCCCCATCTAAAGATGCTCCAATGTTTGTTTATGGTGTTAATCATAAAGATGTAAAAGCTTCAGATACTATCGTTTCTAATGCCTCTTGTACAACAAACTGTTTAGCACCATTAGCTAAAGTTGTTGATGATAGTTTTGGTATAGAGGAAGCTTTAATGACAACAGTACACGCAACTACTGCTACGCAAATGACAGTAGATGGTCCTTCTAGAAAAGACTGGAGAGGTGGTAGGAGTGCTATGTTAAATATTATACCAGCCTCTACAGGTGCTGCAGTTGCTGTTACTAAGGTTATTCCTTCTTTGAAAGGAAAACTTACAGGGATGGCGTTTAGAGTACCCACAGCAGATGTTTCTGTTGTAGATTTAACTGTAAAAGTTAAAAAAGAAACTTCTTTAGAGGAGATTAAAAAAGCATTTAAAGTTGCTTCAGAAGGAGAGTTAAAAGGAGTTTTAGGATATACAGAAGAAGCTGTTGTTTCTCAAGATTTTATAGGGGATGCAAGAACAAGTATTTTTGATGCAGGAGCCTGTATTGAGTTAAATTCTACATTCTTCAAATTAATTTCATGGTATGATAATGAAGCTGGGTTCTCTCATAAAATGGTAGACCTAATGAAACATGTAAATACTTTGTAAGTTTGTTTATAGTATAATTATATCCTGAAAATAAAGAACTTCTTTATTTTCAGGATTATTTTTAAAAGTTTAGAAATTATGATGTTAATTGTGGATAGCGGAGCTACTAAATCGGATTGGATAGCCTTAAATGAAAAAAGAGAACAACTTTTTTTTACACAAACTTTAGGATTAAGCCCAGAGGTATTAACTCGAGAAGTTATAGAAGATAGATTAGCAAATAATTTTGAACTTTCTAAAAACAGAGAGAATGTTACACACTTGTTCTTTTATGGAGCGGGTTGTGGTACAGATCGTATGAAAATATTTTTAAAAGAAATTTTTAAAGATTATTTTCCAAAAGCTAAAGCCGTTGTAAAAGAAGATACGTATGCAGCTATTTATGCTACCACAGAACTTGGTAAGCAAGGTATAGTCTGTATTTTAGGAACCGGTTCTAATTGTTGTTATTATGATGGTCGTCAATTATTCCAAAAGGTGACTTCTTTAGGATATATACCTATGGATGATGGTAGTGGAAATTTCTTTGGACGTAAGTTAATAAGAGATTATTATTTTCATAAAATACCATCCGACTTAGCAATTAAATTTAACAATGAGTACGATTTGGATGCGGATGTTATAAAAGAAAATTTATACAAACAACCTAACCCAAATACCTATTTGGCAACCTTTGCACGCTTTTTAATTGAAAATAAAGAGCACCCTTATTGTAAAGGGGTAATAGATAAAGGGTTTCAGCAATTTGTAAATAACTACATTATGCAGTTCGAGTTAGCTACGAAAGTACCAGTCAATTTCGTTGGGAGTATAGCACATTATTTGCGTAAAGAATTAACGGCTGTTTTGGAGCGTAACGATTTAGTGGTGGGTGTTATTCGCCAAAGACCAATCGAAGGTCTTGTAGAGCATCATCAAAAAACAATATAGTTTATTGTTTTATAGCAATCATTGATATTTCTACATTAACAAATTTAGGTAAATTAGCAACCTCTACAGTTTCTCTTGCAGGAGCTGTTTCTGGGTTAAAATAGGTGCCATAGATTTCGTTTACTTCAGAAAATTGATTCATATCACTTAAAAAAATAGAAGCTTTAACTACATCTTCGAAACTCATATGGGCTTCTTCAAGAATAGCCTTAAGGTTTTCCATAGATTGTTTGGTTTCCTTTTTTATATCTCCTTCTATTAATTTTCCTGTAGAAGAATCGATAGGAATTTGACCAGATATATATAGGGTGTTTCCGCTTAAAACAGCTTGGTTATATGGTCCTATAGGAGCTGGTGCTTTAGAGGTGTTTATTATTTTTTTCATATTTTTTTAATTTGTTATCTAACTCTTTGACTTCTGTTTTCCCATTTAAGGTCTTTTAATATAGAACTTTTTATGCCGATAAAGAAATACCATCTTTTGTAAGTACCAAAGGGGGTCCAGTTAAAACGCATAGTAAAACTTTTTAAGTCTCGTTCAAAGCGAAGCTGGGTTAGTGTAAATCCTTGATTTTTAAAATCATATCCAGAAGACCCGCCTACTTTCCATCGTGGAGATAATTCTATGTCTCCGGAAAACATTAAAGAGTGACTGCTAAATTCATTTTGTCTTGCGGAGTTAGCGTAACTAGCAGAATATGCGAGTCTAAAATTCCATGGAATTTTAGTTCCATAGATAGGGTTATCTACATCTTCTCCCTTTTTTTCATCGTCTTCTCTGCTTCTTGGGCTATTAAAATCGTCTCCTTTCCCAAAAAGATCATCCGTGCGGCCTCCACTAGATGCAACATAATCAAAAGGGTCTGGTTCTTCTTCTTTTTCTTCGTCGTCTTTTTTGCCAAAAGTTTTACTGTCAATAGAATAGCCAACATTAATATTGGCTCTTGTTAAGCGTAGTAAACTTCCTCCGTTATCAATATTAAAAGTGTTTATACGTGATCCGTTATTGTCTATAGCGTAAGGATCTAATCCTGCGGAGAAATTAATAGACATTTTGTTGTCTAGTATATTAGTTCCGCCATTTACGCTTAAAGGGCTTAATTTTAAAGAGTCCGATTCTAGGTTGTATCCTGTGGAGATATTAAAATTACTTAATATGGGTATTTTTTTAGCTTCTGTGGCAGTAGAGTCTTTATCGGTTACTTTGGCTTCCAGGGTGTTGGCTAAGGAAAAACTTAGGCTGTTAGATTTTCCTAGGCTTGGTTTTCCAAATAAAGTACCTTCAAATCTACTGTATTGTATAGGTTTTCCATCAATGTCATATTCATCATAAAACTGCTCAAAAGAAGGCGCGTATCCGTAGCTTAAAGACGGGCGCATAACATGGCGAATGGCTTGTATTTTTTTATCTTCTCCAAAGTCATAAGTACCGTATAATGTGGTTCCTATGCTGGCGCTTAAATTGTATTTGTTAAATCTGTCGAACCCACTTACTGTATCTATAACTACGCTTTGCGAATCTACATCATAACTTTTTTTATAGGTATCCAGGGACCATACGTCTTCATAACTACCACCAAGACTAACACTAAAGTATTTTGCAACTTTAAAGTTTGTGCTTATGGGTATTTTGTGTTTTGCTCCAATCTTAGAATTTGCAAAGGAAAAATTCTCACTATCTGTTACTACACTATTTCTGGCATTTAGATCATACTGAAAATTTATATTCTGAATTAGTCCTTTTTTTATACCATCTCTTTTTGCAAATGGATAAATGCGTTCCATGCTGGCTTGTAAAGTTGGCAGTGTAAGGTTAACTACTTCTGTATTGGTGTTCTGGCTGTGTGTGGCAGATAAACTCATGTTTACCGATGGATAGGCAGGGAACGTTTTAGAATAAGAAATAGAGGAGGATAATGTATTGTTCTGTGTATTTGGTAAATTTTGTTGCTGTAAAGATTCTTTGTAATAACTGCTACTTCCAAGGTTTACAGAAGCAGAGAATCTGGAATTAGGGCTAGCTTTTGTGTCTTGTGAATGCGAAATCTGAATATTATAGTTTGTATTATTGCTATACTTACTAAACCCTTTCTGGCTATTTACTTGGTTCTCGTATCTTATATTTACATTACCTCTGTATTTATACCTTTTTGCGTATACCGATTGTCCACGTACACCATAGCTTCCGTTGGTGTAAAAACTTCCATTTACGGTTAGGTCGGCTACTTCACCTATTGGTATATAATAACCTAAATCTTGTAAAAAATAACCTGTGTCTGGGTCGCTACCATAGGTAGGCATCATAACACCTGCAGTTCTACCAACTGTTAGTGGAAAATAAGCAAAAGGTAAGGCTATTGGGGTTGGTACATCGGCAATATAAAGATTACTGTATCCGGCAATAACTTTTTTCTTAGGAACAAATTTTGCTTTACGGATACGAATATAATAATCTGGATTAATCGTATCAGCAGATGTGGTGAGTTTACCTTCTTTTAGGAAATATACAGAGTCGTTTTCTTTTTTTGTAATGTCGGCATACACCTTCATAGCATCACTTCCTAAAGCTCCGGCTGCAGCTTGTTGTTCTGTTCTAGAATTCCAAATTAATGCTTTTTGCGTATCAAAATTAAATCGAATAGAATCTGGGATAACTACGTTGCTGCCTTGTTTAAAATATGGTAGCTGAGAATAGTTACCTAAAGAATCTCTTAATCGCCCAGCGTAGACTTCATTTTTAATATAGTCCATTATTATAACACCCGCTTTTAATTCGGTGTCTTGATAATGAATTTCTGCTTCATTATACAAATATATTTTTTGGTCTTTTTGGCTCAGTTTTACATAATCCTTCGCTTTGTAAGTGATTTGGTCTAGTAAAAGAGCAGGCTTTTTGTTTAGACTATCGGTGATAGTTGAGTCTCTTTCAATGCTATCTTTCGCTACAGGAGGAGGAAACAAAGGAGCTGTTATAGAATCTGTTACTGCCTTTATAGGGAGTGTAACTAGTTGGTCTTCTTGTGCGTACAAAGAAATTATGCTAGTAATTAGCAGCAAAAAGAAAAGTGGAAAATGTTTGTTTGATTGCAAGGCTATATGTCCTATTTTTGTAAAAGGTTTGGCTCGGCTTTTAGAGTTCAAAACTACATATATTTTTTGTTCCTCTTGTAGGGTATTACAATAATTTTAACCTTATCAAGAACCTCAAATCAAAATACTAGTATGAAAATGAAGTTGTTTTTTATTTTGCCTGTTATTTTTTTAGCAGGCTCATTATCCTCTTTTGCATTATTTAATGGAGGTTTACAAGAGAAAGATCCATTTGTAATTGTTTTAGATGCCGGGCATGGAGGGCATGATCCGGGGAATTTAGGAAATGGTTACCTAGAAAAAAATATAGCTCTTAATATTGTCTTAAAAGTCGGAGCTATTTTAGAACAGAATAAGGATTTTAAAGTTATTTATACTAGGAAAGATGATACTTTTATAGATTTATTTGTTCGTGGAGAGATTGCGAATAAAGCAAATGCAGACCTTTTTGTATCGGTGCATTGCGATTCTCATTCTTCAGATGCTCATGGAGCAGGAACTTTTGTTTTGGGTTTACATGCAAATAAGCAAAATTTTGAAATTGCTAAAAAGGAAAACTCTGTAATATATTTAGAAGATAATTACGAAACAAAATATGCTAATTATGATATTAATTCACCAGAATCAGTAATTGGCTTAACTATTATGCAAGAAGAGTTTTTGGATCAGAGTATAGCACTTGCTAAAATGATTCAGGATCAGTTTTCTGGAAAATTAAAAAGAACAAATCGTAAAGTAAAACAAGCAGGTTTTATTGTCTTGCATCAAACTTTTATGCCAAGTGTTTTGGTAGAAACGGGTTTCTTAACAAACAAAGAGGAAGGCGCTTTTTTAAACTCCAAAGATGGCCAGTCTAAAATGGGAAAAGCAATTGCAGAAGCAATATTAAAATATAAGGAAGGAGTATCCTATAAAATTTCTCAAAATAAAACCCTTGTTTCAGAAAGTTCTTCGCCTAAGGTTTCGTCTGCAGAAATAGTTAAGGATAAAGAAGAAAAAGGAACTAAGGAAGTTGTGCAAGAAAATACAGAAGTTAAAACCCCAGTGGTTGTTTCTCCTCCAGAAATAAAGGAAGAAGTAGTTTCTATTGTTGTTAAAAAAGAGGTGGGTAAGCCAACTAAAGAAGTGGTTAGGTCGTCTAATGGCGTTAGAACCAAAGTTTCAGAAGGTAAAGAAGAGCAAGAGGTAAAGGAGGCTGTAAAAGAAGAGGTGGTTGTTGCTAAAGAAATAGCCCCAGCTGTTTCCAAAAAAATAGAGAAGTACAATATTATTTTTAAAGTGCAACTCTTGGCAAGTGGCAAGAATATAGCTTTGGAACCCGAAAATTTTAAAGGCTTAAATAAGTTGTCTAAAGAACCTGTAAAAAACCTATATCGGTACATGTATGGTAGTACAGAATCTTATCAGCAAGTAAAATTGATGAAGAATAATGCAGATTTAAAAGGATATACCAGTTCATTTATAGTAGCTTACAAAGATGGGGCTCGTATTCCTTTGACGGAAGCTCTTAAATACGTGTCTAAATAATAGTAGACATCTAAAATTTATTTATAATTTAGTAACGAAAAATTTACTCATTTGAAATTATCTAAAGAAATTAAAACAGGAATTATCGTAATAGGTGGTATTTTGTTATTTATAATGGGTTTCAGTTACCTAAAGTCTACACCGCTTTTTGATAACAGTAATAAGTTATATGCCATATATCCTCACGTTGGAGGGTTGCAACCAGGTACACCCGTTTCTATTAACGGTTTTAACGTAGGTACTGTTAATGATATTCGTTTTAAAGACGGTATAGGAAATTTAATGGTTACGTTTACTGTAGGTAAAGATTATGTTTTCTCTAAAAGTAGTAGAGCGGAGTTGTACGATACAGGAATAATAGGGGGAAAAGGCCTTCAGATAATTCCAGTTTTTGATGGTTCTCCTAATGCTCAGGATGGAGATACCTTAGTGACCGAAACTAGACTTGGTTTAACGGAACTGGCACAGCAGAAATTAACCCCTTTATTTAATAAGTTTGAATCTGCAGTTACAGATGCAGATTCGGTTTTACTAAATGTAAATGAGATTTTAGATGCTAAAACAAAAAAAAATTTACAAAAAGCAATTACGGGATTAAGTGAGCTAATGGAAAGTCTTAATGGTAGTGCTTCCGTGTTAAATAGCATTTTAAAGAATAACGAGAGTAAGTTGGATAGTTCTTTAACCAATTTTCAATCTTTAACATCTAATTTAAGTAGTATTACAGATTCTATTAATAATGCTGGGTTAGGGAAAACATTAACAAGTTTAGAATCTACTGTAGGTAATTTAGATAAGTTAATGTCTAAAATTGAAAAAGGAGACGGTACACTAGGGAAGTTAATGAAGGATGAAGAATTATATAATAATTTGAATAATGCATCCAAAGAACTCGATTTGTTATTGCAAGACTTTAGATTAAACCCTAAGCGTTATGTAAATGTTTCGGTATTTGGTAAGAAACAAAAAGAATACGCTGTTCCGCAGGATGATCCTGCGGATAAAATTGAATAGTTGATATGGAATACATTCCTAACATTTTATTTGCAATACTTTTAATTGTAGGTGTTGGTTTTTTTACAAAAAATATAAAACGCCTTTCTAGAAATATTAAACTAGGGAAGGATGTAAATGTTGAGGATAATAAACCTCAGCGATGGAAAAATATGGCCAAAATTGCCTTAGGCCAAACAAAAATGGTGGTAAGGCCAATAGCTGGTTTCTTGCATATCATTGTTTATGTAGGTTTTGTAATTATTAATATTGAAGTTTTAGAGATTATTATCGATGGTCTTTTTGGTACACATAGAATACTAGCCGTTCTTGGTTCTTTATATGATGTATTAATAGGTTCTTTTGAGATTCTAGCACTATTGGTAATAGTTGCAGTAACTATTTTCTGGATTCGTCGTAATATTATTAGAATAAAAAGATTTGTAAAACCCGAAATGGAAGGGTGGCCAAAGAATGACGGAAACCTAATACTATATATAGAATTAGTCTTAATGACTCTATTTTTAGTCATGAATGCTGCAGATTATCAATTGCAATTATTAGATGCGCCACATTACACAAAAGCTGGAGCTTTCCCTGTAAGTCAATTTATTGCATCTGTTTTTGGAGATATGTCTGTCTCTTCTTTAATAATTATCGAAAGAACAACATGGTGGCTACATATTGCAGGAATTTTATTCTTTTTAAATTACCTATATTATTCTAAGCACCTTCATATTTTATTAGCCTTTCCAAACACGTATTACGGTAGTGTAAAACCAAAAGGGCAATTTCCTAATTTAGAAGCAGTAACTAACGAAGTTAAACTTATGATGGATCCAAATGCGGATCCATTTGCTGCACCAGCAGAAGACGCTCCGATTCCTGAAAAGTTTGGAGCATCCGATGTTCAAGATTTAAGTTGGGTCCAATTACTTAATGCATATACGTGTACAGAATGTGGTAGATGCACTTCTTCCTGTCCTGCAAATTTAACCGGAAAAAAACTATCTCCACGTAAGATTATGATGGATACCAGAGATCGTTTAGAAGAAGTAGGTAAAAACATAGATGCTAATAATGGTATTTTTAAAGACGACGGAAAACAACTTTTAGGAAATTATATTAGTCCTGAAGAACTTTGGGCATGCACAAGTTGTAATGCCTGTGTAGAAGAATGCCCTGTAAGTATAGATCCTTTATCTATTATTATAGACATGCGCCGTTATTTGGTTATGGAGCAAAGTGCAGCTCCAACAGAGCTGAATAACATGATGTCTAATATAGAAAATAATGGAGCCCCATGGCCTTATAATCAAATGGATAGATTAAATTGGGTAAAAGAATAAAGTAATAAGTGCGTTTCCCTTTCGGGTCAGGCTTTCGGCAGTCGCTCTTTACAAGGAGCTCCAACAAATGCCTCAATCCCTAACGCAAAACATTAAAAGTTATGAGCGATCAATTAAAGGTTCCAACTATGGAGCAATTTATGGCAGAAGGCAAGCAGCCCGAAGTATTATTTTGGGTAGGTTCCGCTGGTAGTTTTGATGATAGAGCAAAAAAAATAACCAAAGCCTTTGTTAAAATATTAAATAAAGCTAATGTAAATTTTGCGGTTTTAGGAACCGAAGAAAGTTGCACAGGAGATATTGCCAAACGGGCAGGTAACGAGTTTCTATTTCAAATGCAAGCAGTAATGAATATAGAAGTGCTTAATGGGTATAAAATTAAGAAAATAGTAACCTGTGATCCACATTCTTATAACTGTTTAAAAAACGAATACCCAGGCTTAGGAGGTATTTATGAGGTAATACACCATACACAATTCATACAAGAATTAATAAAAACGGGACGTTTAAAAATGGAAGGAAATGTTTTTAATGGTAAACGTATAACCTTTCATGACCCCTGTTATTTAGGTAGAGCAAATAATGAATATGATGCTCCTAGAGCACTGCTAAATACCATTAAAGCAGATGTGGTAGAGATGAAAAGAAGTAAGAATACTGCATTATGTTGTGGAGCAGGAGGAGCCCAAATGTTTAAGGAACCAGAAAAAGGAGATAAGGATATAAACGTTTTAAGAACAGAAGACGCGCTTAAAACAAACCCCAACATTATAGCAACAGGCTGTCCATATTGTAATACCATGATGACAGATGGCGTAAAAAGTAAAGAGAAAGAAGATTCTGTAGCAGTTATGGATATTGCAGAACTTATTGCAGAATCTGAAGATTTATAGTTTTATTGAAAAGAAAATAGAAAAGAAAATGTTAGTAGATTTTAAAGAGTTGCCAGATACTTCTAGAGTATGGGTATATCAATGCAGTAGGTCTTTTTCGGAAGAAGAATTAGAGGGGATTAAGAAAGAATTGAATGCATTTGTGGAAGATTGGACCGCTCATGGGAGCGATTTAAAAGCTGGTTATGAAATTAGATATAATCGTTTTATAATTCTAGCACTAGATCAATCTTTAAATGCAGCCTCTGGCTGTTCTATAGATGCTTCTGTTCATTTTATAATGAATTTAGAAAAAAAACACGATGTTCTTTTGTTAGATAAAATGAATGTATCCTATAAACAAGGGGAATATGTAGCTTATAAAACGCTTACAGATTTTCGTAAAATGGCAAAGGATAAAGCGGTTTCGTTAAATACTATTGTATTTAATAATTTAGTAGCCAATAAAGGAGAATACTTAGAGCATTGGGAAGTGCCTGCATCCGAAAGTTGGCACAATCGTTTTATGTAATATTTTTGGTATAATCCTTGAACTTATTGAAATAGGTTCTACATAGATAAAATCGTAAAGATGCAATAATGTAGTACGTTTTAAGTTATTTTCATACATGATTTTTATATGCGTTTTTATCTAATTTTTATTTTTGCTTTTTTCCATTTTCTTTTAGTTAATGGGCAATCGAATCCTTTAGTTACAAAAGATAGTATAGCCCAACAAAAATGGGTTAATATCACCTATGAAAAAATGTCCTTAGAAGAGAAATTTGGACAGCTTTTTATGGTCAGTATAGCATCTAATCAAGATAAAGTAAGTATAGATAGAACCATAGCGCTTATTAAAAATCAAAAAATTGGAGGCATCCTCTTCTCTAAAGGAGGTCCAGTACAACAAGCAAAGCTTACCAATACATTTCAGTCTAATGCAAAAACACCTTTATTGGTAAGTATGGATGCGGAATGGGGTTTGGCAATGCGTTTAGACTCGACCTATGCATTTCCTTGGAACATGACACTTGGAGCAATTAGGGATAATGCTATTGTAGAAAAAGTGGGTAGGCAAATTGGGAAACATGCCAAACGCATGGGAGTACACATTAATTTTGCGCCAGATATAGATATTAATACCAATCCCCAAAACCCTATCATTGGGAATCGTTCTTTTGGAGAGGATAAATATAATGTAGCAGCAAAAGGAATTGCATTTATGCAGGGAATGGAAAGTGCAGGAGTTTTATCTAGCGGAAAACATTTTCCTGGTCATGGCGATACTTCCATAGATTCTCATTTAGCGTTACCAACCATTAATTTTACAAAAGCCAGATTAGATAGCGTGGAGTTATACCCATATAAACAATTAATCAAAGCAGGCTTAAGTAGTGTAATGGTAGCACATTTAAATGTGCCGAGTTTAGAAATAAAGAAAAATTTACCATCTTCTTTATCCGAACAAATAATCACCAGCATTTTAAAAGAACAACTAAGGTTTAAAGGGTTAATTTTTACAGATGCTTTAAACATGAAAGGGGTAGCTACCCAAGGAAAGCATGGAGATGTGGAGTTGGCTGCTTTTATGGCAGGTAATGACATTCTTTTAATGCCTACAGAAGTACAGAAGGCAAAAGAAAAACTTATAAAAGCATATAATAGAGGTAAAATATCAGAAAACCGTTTGGCATACTCGGTAAAGAAAATTTTACTAGCCAAGTATAAAGTAGGTTTACATAAATATAAACCTATTGCTATTAAAAACTTACACCAAGATTTAAATAGCTTAGAAGATGATTTAATTTATGAAGAAGCAATAGAAAATGCAATTACTGTTGTAAAGAATAAGTTTTACCTGATGGGTATTAAGAAATTAGAGAATAAGAAAATTGCTTATGTTAAGTTTGGAGATGCGGACCATAAGCCGTTTTTAAAAGAATTAAATAAGTATGCTAAGGTTATAGAGGTAAAAGGGAAAGATATTGCTACTCTAAAGAATAATCTAAAAGCCTATAATTTGGTTATTGTTGGGCATCACAGGAGTAATGCAAGTCCATGGAAACCGTATTCTCTTTCTAAAAGAGAGAAAAGTATTCTTCAAGAAATAGCAAAAGAAAGAGGGTCTAATTTAATTCTGAGTTTATTTACTAAGCCATATACACTTTTAAATATTAATTCTTTTGATAATATAGACGGTATTGTAGTTGGGTACCAAAATAGTGCGTTAGCTCAAGAGAAAACGGCTCAAGTAATATTTGGAGCAATTGCAGCTAAAGGTAAATTACCAGTATCTGCAAATAAAGTATTTCCTGTAAATACAGGGGTTTCTTTAAAATCATTAAAACGTTTAGGATATAGTTTCCCAGAACGTGTAGGTTTAAGCTCTTCTAAACTTGCAGAAATAGATAGGCTAGTTCAAAATGGATTAGATTCTTTAATGTTTCCAGGTGCTCAGGTGTTAGTAGCACGTAAAGGTAAAATAATTTTCAGCAAGGGTTATGGTAGCCCTACTTATAAATCAGATAAAAAAATTACCCCAAATCATATTTACGATTTGGCTTCTGTTACAAAAATTTTAGCCACACTTCCTATGGTTATGAAAATGGAAGAAGAAGGGAAAATAGCATTAAATGATACTTTTCAAGAGCTAGTACCAGCATATGCAAACACGGAAATTAAAAATGTTACGGTGTTAAAAGCCTTATCGCATTATGGAAGATTACCTGCTTGGATTGCTTTTTATGTAAGTACGTTGGATGAAAAAAGAAAACCATCTAAAGAATTTTATAGAGAAAAGAGCTTGCCAGGGTTTTCTATAAAAGTAGCAGACAATTTATTTTTAGCAAATGCATATAAAGATTCTATTTATAATAGGATTGGTCGTCAAGATTTAAAATCTAATAGATACCGCTATAGTGATGTGGGGTATTATGTAATGAAAAAGTATATTGAAGATACTTATAAAAAAGGATTGGATGTTCTTGCTTCAGATTTCATATATAAGCGAATTGGAGCCTTTCAAACAGGTTATAACCCTCTAGAAAATCATTCCAAAGAGAATATAGTCCCTTCCGAAGAGGATTCTTATTATCGTTATCAAACCGTACAAGGTTATGTACATGATATGGGGGCTGCCATGCAAGGAGGAGTAGGAGGTCATGCAGGCCTATTTAGCAATGCTAATGATGTAGCAAAAATAATGCAGATGTATTTACAGAATGGGTATTATGGCGGAGATAGATTTTTAGATTCTAGAACCGTTAAAAAATTTAATACTTGTTATTTTTGCGATAAAAAAGTACGTCGCGGTGTTGGTTTTGATAAACCACAATTAGAAAAGAGCGGACCAACTTGTGGCTGTGTTTCTCGTAAGAGTTTTGGCCATAGTGGATTTACAGGAACCTATACTTGGGCAGATCCCGAAGAAGAAATAGTATATGTTTTTCTATCTAATAGAACATACCCAACGGCATCAAACACACTTTTAGTTAAATCTGGGTTAAGAACAAGAATTCAGAAGGCTATTTATGAGGCTATCTTAAATTAATACCTAATTTTAGTTTTTTATGGTAAGTTTTTCTAGTTTTTAAAGACATAGATTACACTATTTAAGTTTAATTTTTTTTTTGAAATAAATAATAGGGACATGAAAATAGCAATAGTTTGTTATCCAACATTTGGAGGTAGTGGTGTTGTAGCAACAGAATTAGGTATAGCTTTGGCAAATAGAGGGCATGAGGTTCATTTTGTAACCTATAAACAACCTGTTCGTTTAGAGTTATTAGAAAATAACATACATTTTCATGAAGTACATGTTCCAGAGTACCCTTTATTTCATTACCAACCATACGAATTAGCATTATCTAGTAAATTAGTAGATACTGTAAAACTTTTTGGAATAGAGCTATTACACGTGCATTATGCTATTCCACATGCTTATGCAGGTTATATGGCAAAAAAAATGCTGGAGGAAGAAGGGATATGCTTACCAATGATTACAACGCTACACGGTACAGATATTACTTTGGTTGGGAAACACCCTTTTTATAAACCAGCAGTTACATTTAGCATTAATCAATCGGATGTGGTAACCTCTGTTTCTGAAAACCTGAAACAAAAAACATTAGAACTTTTTAATATTAAAGGAGAAATAGAAGTTGTTCCTAATTTTATAGATAGAAAAAAATACAAGCCTTCTTTTACAGATTGTCAGCGGACAGCGATGGCAGAAGAAGGAGAAAAAATTATCACACATATTAGTAATTTTAGGAAAGTAAAACGTATTCCTGATGTAATTCATATTTTTAATAAAATACAAAAGGAGGTGCCTTCTAAATTGGTTATGGTAGGGGAAGGACCCGAAAAAGAAAACGCAGAGATGTTATGCGAAACGTATGGCATTACCGATAAGGTCATATTCTTAGGTAATAGTAACGAGATAGATAAAATTCTTTGCTTTTCAGATTTATTTTTACTCCCCTCGGAAACAGAGAGCTTTGGTTTAGCAGCTCTAGAAGCTATGATCAATAAAGTACCTGTTATATCTAGTAATGCAGGAGGTATTCCAGAAGTAAATAGGCATGGTGTTACAGGTTTTTTAAGCGATGTTGGTAATGTAACCGAAATGGCTAAAAATGCTATTTCTTTATTGAGTGATGATGCTACATTAGAGCAATTTAAATGTAATGCAGAAAAAGTAGCAGAAGAGTTTGATATTGTGAATGTACTTCCTTTATATGAGGCAATCTATCAAAGAGCCTATGATGGTAGATGCGATAATAAATAAAAAAGGATGAAAAATATTTTAGGGTTATTACTAATTATTTGCTTTGCATGCAAAGGGCAAAAAGAAATTTCTAAAGAGAAACAACAGGTAGTAAACAATAATTTGGTCTTATTGATGGAAGATAATTACAGTAGTTTAAGTACTGCTGATAATGTAATAATAAGAGATCAAAAAGCCTTGCAGAAGTTTTTTGCTAAAATAAATAGAGTAAGAAAACCGGGAATACCTTTGCCAGAGATAGACTTCTCTAAGAATGTTTTAATTGTTGTATGTGAAGGAGAGCATGCCCAAGGAGATAGTGTAGCGTTAGAAGTATTAAAAGAAACAGAGGAAGAAATAGAATTACACACAAAAAAGTATAAAGGAAAAGTCATTTCAAGCGCAATGGTTAGTCCATTTAAAGTGTACAAAATGGCACTGTCAAAAAAAGAAATTATTATCAAGTAACAGGTTGTTTATCGACTATTATTACAGTTAATCTATCTATCGAATATCCCTACAGTTTGTAGGGATTTTTGTTTCTAAAGTATTGCTTTTTATATTTTTACATATTATATATCCCAAATTCTTAATTATGAAAAACGTAAAGCACTACGCATTAATTACAGCACTTTTTTTAAGTGTAGCTATGTTTGCTCAAGAAGACTTAAAGCTTACAGCAAAAGACAGCATAGTTCAAAGCTCTTGGATGTTTGGATTAGGCTATAATTTTGTCGATGACTCTGGCGATGTAACGGATGGTCTTTTAAAATTTAAAGACGAATGGAATAGTACACCTTATCCAAATAGAATAAGTATAGGTCGCTACTTTAAAAGCGGAATAGGTGTCGAAGCTATAGCTACGTATAATAAGTATAAAGAAGGTAAGCTTGTAGATGCTGCTTTGGTAACGCAGGAAAGTGACTATTTAGGGTTTGATGCTCGCGTAACCTATGATTTAAATAAGTTAATAGGCCAAACAGCTTGGTTTGATCCCTATGTAGGAGGCGGATTAGGGTATACAGATGCTAATAACGTAGGCAGAGGTACATATAATGCTGTTGTAGGGTTTAGAACATGGTTTTCAGATAGAGTTGGTTTAGACTTTAGCTCCTCTGGTAAATGGGCTATGGGTAATAATGGTGCAACAAACCATTTGCAGCATGCAGTAGGAGTTGTCTATCAATTTGCTACGGAAAAAGGCTTGTCTAAAAAAGGGGAGGAGAAACTAGCTTTACTACAAGAACAAGAAAAAGAAAAGCAACGTGTAAACGATTCTATTGCGAATGTAAATAGAATTAAAGAGGAAGTGTTATTGGCGGAAAGACTAGCGCAAGAAAAAGAAAAGGCAAGATTAGCGTCTGTTGAAAAGGAAAGAATAGATGCAGAAAATCAGCGTAAAAAATCAATTGAAGATAAAATTAATAATTTAGGGTATGTTTATTTTAATTTAAACTCTTCTTATATAACTAAAAAGTCAAGTAAAGTTTTAGTCTCTTTGGCTGAATTAATAGAAGAGACACCTAGCTTAAAGCTTATGATAACCTCACATACAGATTCTAGAGGAAGTTCTAAATATAACTCTTGGCTATCTGAAAAACGAGTGGAAAGAACAAAAGATTTTTTAATAAAACAAGGTGTTTCAAGTGAAAAATTACGTGTAAAAGCTTATGGTGAAGAGAGATTGTTGAACGAGTGTGCAGACGGTATTTACTGTCCAGAAAGTAAGCATAAAGTTAATAGAAGGTCAGAATTTATTGTTTTGGAATTCTAAAACAACGGGAATGCAATAAAATAAAAACTCCAATCTTAATAAGATTGGAGTTTTTATTTTATAAATATTAGAAGAGGCATTTTATTAAACTCCTCTTGAAAAAATTATAGTAGTAAATGTTTTAAATATAATTCTTAGGTCCAATGTTATAGATCTACTTTTTATATAGTACAAATCGTATTCTAGTTTTTGAATAGAATCGTCTAAAGTTTCTCCATATTTATATTTTACTTGAGCCCAACCTGTAATTCCTGGTTTAACCAAATGTCTAATATTGTAATAAGGAAGCATAGTATTCAATTTATCAACGAATACTTCTCTTTCTGGTCTTGGACCAATGAATAACATATCACCCCTTATAACAGATAAAATCTGAGGGAGTTCATCTACCCTAAACATTCTTAATATTTTACCAAATGGAGTGATTCTAGCATCATTTTTAGAAGCCATTTTTGCTCCAGATTTTTCAGCATCTACAACCATAGATCTAAATTTGTAGATATTGAATTCTTTACCGTATTGCCCAATCCTTTGTTGTACATAAAATAAAGGGCCTCTGTTAAGTAGTAAATTTAATAGAAACACAAAAGGAGTAACCGTTGCGAATATGACGCCAATAAATAATCCTAAAAGAAAGTTTACAGTAAAACTAAATACTCTATATAAATACCTTATTCTGGTATGTTGCAATTGTAGAATTTCGGAGCAACTTTCATTTGCGTTGTGCGAAATTATGGGTAATGCTTCATAAATATTTTCATAAAAAGAACTGAATGTAACTATTTCTTTTCCTTCCACAAATGCATCGAGCATTGTTTTTTCAACATTCTTAGGTAGCGGTTTAGAGGTGTCGGTGTCAATAATCCAAGAATCAATATTCGTATCTAACTCTTTTAATTCCTTCTCGGTTAAGCCAGCAGCCTCTCCTAAATCTATGGATTCAATAACATTATAGAATGTATTAATTTCATGCCCATTAATAATACTAACATCCTTTTCTAAATTATGACCTCTTTTATTATAAAAGTATAGGACATCTTTGGTTGTCGATATAAATTTAAAAACGTAGAAGAATAATTTTCTCCAGAAAAAAAGCAGTAATGGTGTTCCAAAAAGGAATAGTAAAAGATTTATTCTCCAGAAACTAATATCAAAAATAATTACGGAAAGCAATACTTCTCCCAGAACAAAAAGTAGGGATATTAAAAAACCTTTAATAATAGTTCTTCCCGAGTAATTAGAAGTGATGCCTAGATAATAAAAATTTAATACATAAGCCAAGAAGAAATAGGCTAAAAACCCGATTCCAAATAATAGTATGTTTGCATATACAGATAGAGTATTGTTATCAATTACATGTCTTAAAAAGAAATATAAAAGAGAAATAATAATTATAACATCTCCTGCTACAAGGATTAATTTTCTTTCTGGGATATTTAGTTTACTTCGGCCTAGCATAGTTTGGTGTAAAATCAAAAAAATATTGTTTATTCTATGGAATAAGTAATATTTTGAAATTATTTTAATAAAAAAGTATGAAATAATTGATTAAAAATATTGTTTCAATTTTGGTAAAAGTCTTACTATTGGGTATAATTTAGAAATAGATAAGTCATTTTTCTTAAACGCTTTAATACATTCTTTATTGCCATCTATATTGCTTTGGTAAGACTTATTACTTTCTCCACCCAGTCTCATTCTTACTAAAGCTTCAGGAATGTAATGAGAGCTTATTTTGTGTTTGTCAAGGAATCGGAGCATCAACTCAAAATCTGCAGCTATTTTAAAATTAGTATCAAAAGAACCATATTTATTGTAAATTTCTTTTTTTACAAAAAATGCAGGATGTGCAGGGTGCCAACCGTTTTTAAAACCTTTTTTTAGATTGTACTCCCCTGTTATCCATTTTCGTTTTATTATAGAGGGATTCTTTTGGTCTACATAGAATAGGTTACCATAAACGCAGTCTACTTCATTATTTATAAATGCACTTATAACGGTTGAGATAACATTAGAATTGGTATAAAAATCATCGGAGTTTAAAATACCAATAACATCACCTGTGGCTAGTTGTATGCCTTTATTCATGGCATCATAAATGCCGTTGTCTGGTTCGGATACTATTTTAGTAACTCTGTTTTCTGTATTGTTTATTATATGTATCGTATTATCTGTAGATGCGCCATCAATAATTATATGTTCAATAGTAGTATAATCTTGCTCATTTATACTAGAAACACAATCTTGTATGTATTCTTCGCTATTATAAGTTCCTGTAATAAGGGAGATTTTCATTGGTAATTATTTAACTTTAAAAAAGCTATAAATTATTTTTATAATTTTTTATTACTTTCTCTAATTCATGAATATTTGCTTCTTCCATTTTTTTGGAAAAAATTTCTATTACTTTTTTTGTTTTAAAAAAAGTAATAGGGAGATTCCACCACTTTAAAGAATTTAATCTTTCTATAATACTATGGGAGAATCTTTTTTTTATTTCTTTAGCAGGAACACCACCAACAATAGAATATTTAGATACATCTTTTGTTACCACACTATTTGCAGCAATAATAGCTCCGTCACCAATTGTAATTCCATCTAGTATAATGGCACTTGCACCAATCCATACATCATTCCCTATGATTACTTTTTTATTTTCTTCAAAACACGACTTAGAAACAATAGTATGTTTTAGGGGGTTTGTGGGGGAATAGAATATCGGACTTGTAGAAATAAAATCTGTAGGATGTATTCCTAAGCCTATTTTAACGCCATTAGCAATAGAACAAAATTTACCAATAGTGCTAACATTTATGATACAACTATAACTTACATAACTAAAATCTGAAATAGTAGAATTACTAATTTTACTAAACGGATATATTTTTGCACTTTTTGAAATGTTTGAATTTCGTTTAAAGTATAACAGGTTTAATAGGTTCATACGACGGAATCAAATATTTCTTTTTGTTTGTAAGGATTGTAAAAATTATCAATGATTGCATAACAATCTTTTTGGACATCTTTTTTGTTTTTTTCAAAAAGCCACTTTTTTAAAACGTTTTCCATTTCAGTTACATTGCCATGTTTAAAAAAATCGCCAGTAATATTGGATTTAATTACTTCAAATTCAGGCATTTGTTTGCTAAAATCATTATGTGTAATTACGGGTGTTCCATAGGTGAGAGCATGTATGGCAGTTAAGCCAACTTCACCAGGGGAGACTACAACCTTAACATAATTTAATAACTGGTATATTTCTTTTTCATCATAAGAAGATCCATAGAAACATGTAAATTCTCCTAAGTTATATGTTTTAACTTTTTCTTTTAAAAGTTCTTCTTGGTCTCCAGAACCAATTATAAGTAAATTTGCTTTTGTATTATTTTTTTGTAGGCGATACAAAACTTCAATTAAGGCGTCTACATTTTTTTGCTTTGTTAATCTGCCAATAAATCCAAATGTAGGCAAATCGTTATTTTTAAATAAGTTTAAAATTTCAGTCTTTTCTTTCCTTATTTCTAATTGTTTATCATAATCCAAAGAGTTGTACACTAATTTTATTTTTTTAGGAGAAAATCCTTTAGATATTAAAATGTCCTTTGCCCATTGTCCATAAACAAGAATTTCATCTGCTAGTTTATAGAATGTTTTTCGAAGGAACCCTTTAAATCCTTTTTCATTGCTAATATAGCCGTGAGTCCAGAAAATCACTTTTTTATTAGTCATTTTTGCTAAAATAGCCCCAAGCCATGTAGTTGGGTAGTACATAACACCTAAGAAGATAATTGTATCATATTCTCTAGAAAGACTCTTTTTTAATACTGCAGGCTGAATTAAGAAAAGGTTTAAGAACCAATAATTTTTAACAAAAATCCATCGTAATCCTCCGTTTTCAACTTTAGTTTTGGCAAGCTCTTTACTTGCTGTTTTTATGTTTATTTCTGTTTTAGTGCCAGATAATAAAGTATACCTGGGGGTAGTACTCTTTGATAGGATATTAAATATAGGAACTCTATAGTGTGCTATATAGTGATAAACGATTAATACATTTTTCATAGAAAATATTCTATATTTTGGGGCTAATAGGTTTTAATAAATGTTTTAATTCTATATAAAAAATTGTAATTACTATAAGAAACGCAAGAGTAATTAATCTAGTATTAGAGAAGTATAAATATTATTTTATTAAAATAAAAATCACCTTTTCTCATTAATTATTAAATACAATTTGGGGAAAATAACTTTTAACCAACCAGCTAAAAAGACCATTGGTACTCTAAAAGGAAAATGGCGTTTCATTAGTGCCATATTAGATTTAAAGTCTAAGCCAACGGGGTTAAGTAGTAGTGCTTTTCTTTCTTTATATGATTTGTTGGTAAAGTTGCCATATTTTTCTCCGTGGTCATTCTCACATTCTCCCAAGTACGTGGCACTTAATAAAACAGGAAGTTTCTTATTTACAGCGGTTAAGGTATAATCATAATCGGCAACACCATGCACAAAAGACTCAGATAAAATACCAATTTTATCTACCACACTTTTGGTAACAAACATGATGTTGGCATTCCCTAAATCGCATTCTTGAATTTTACCTGTTGGGTTCAATTTTCTATATTTAAAGAGAAATTTATTAGTAAGTACGGCCCCGCCGTATGTTCTTTTTTGTGTTTTCGGGTCTTTTACCGCACCAAGGTATATTCCCGTTTGTTTATACTTTTCTACACAAAAAGTATTCATTTGCATTAAATCTTTAAAAAGAGTAGGTATTACGTATGTATCATCGTTCAGTAGTAAGTAGGCATCAAAATCTTCTTTTAAAGCTTCATTCCATGATTTTCGCATTCCTCCTGCCCAAAATAAAGAACCAGACCCTTCGAGTATAATAACATCTTTAAATGTATTACGTACAGCATCAGAAGTTCCATCGGTACTGCCATCGTCGGTTAAATAGATGGATATTTTGGATGTAATGTTACTTTCTTCTATAGCGTTGTAAACATTGGCTAGTGATTCTAATGTTTTTTGTTTGCGGTTAAAGCATGTATATAATATGGCTATTTTTTTCAATTCAATTTTTTTTGAGTAGGGAGTTAAAGGTGTTTTTTTATTGTTTACTTCTAAATTCATTTATGTTCACCATGCCTACCATGAAGCAAAAGAATATAAAGGACATAAAATATCCGTTGAGAATTGGTTCTACAAAGAACAGAAGAAAAAGGGCTAATCCGTAGTTAAGAATTAATCCGTTTAATAAATAATTGGTAGACTTCTGAACTACTATTTTTGCAATTTGCCAAAAGGAACGAAAACTAAAGAGTAGTAAGAAAAATAGTGTTAAAATACCTCCCATTCGGGCAACATCTAGCCAGAAGTTATGAGAATAACCAAAATCATCTACAGACCAGCCTAAAGGTTTTGTTATTAAACTTTCTAAGGATAACATCCATCTTTCTGTTCTACCACCTGCTGATGAGGCTCCATATTTTTTGCTGCCAGCTCTATCTGCAAAGGCACTAAAAAGTTTATCTCCTATTTCGTCATTTACAAACTGAAAAGCAAAAAGCATTAACACGGCAACCGTTATAAAAGCAAAAATATTTTTCTGTATAGATTGTTTAGAAATTTTATATAAAATCGAAAAAGCAAAAGTAAATATTAGAATAGATATTTGGGTTCTACTTCCTAAACGTAAAACACAAAGTACGCTAATTATAAATATTGCTAAAAGAATTATTCGGGTTTTTAATTTAATGGAGCTAGATTTTATAATTAAGATGCCTGGAAAGCACATGGTAAGAACAAAATGTGCAGCCATATTAGTAGCAGCTACTCTTTCTCCTCCCCAAATCATTGGTATATTTCTTTGCGCATGAACAAAGCCATTTGTAATAATATCGAAACCCACGCTAACAAGAGCTGGGGACGCATATGCAATTCCAAAAAATAATAGAATAGAGACTCTGCTTTCGCTGGATAATGAAATAGAAGAAATATGTTTTCCTATAACATAAAAACAAGCAGGAAAAAAAGCATATATAAAAATAAATTGTATCCCAGAAACAGGGTCTAGGGCATAAAATAGAGCAAATATTACAGAAAATATAATTAGAATAAGTAAGTTTCTGTCTGCATATTTTTTAATATAATTTTTATTAAAAAGAAGAACAAGTATTATCATGTAACCAAAAGCATATCCATAACCTAAGGGGTTAATGAAGTAAAGTGTTATTAAAATAAATTTAAGAACACCAATTAGTTTTATATTTTTTAGATCTAAAAGCTTCAAGATAAAATTTTCAATTTTTATATTTTTTTAATGTATTTTGCTGGATTTCCAGCCCAAATTTCTCCATCTGGAACAGATTTGGTAACTACCGAACCAGCCCCAATTATAGAAGATACTCCAACGGAAACCCCTTTTAGTATAATACTATGTGCTCCAATAAATGCATTGTCTTTTATTATAATTGGTTTGGTTTTAGCAGTATCAGTTTCTTTATTTTTTCTTAAAGCAAAATCTAAAGAGTGAAAATCAGTATCATAAATTTTTACACTGCCCCCAATTTTTACAAATGCTCCAATTGTAACAGAATCATGTGCTATAATAGTAACGTTAGAAATACCAGTTGAATGATTAATTTCTAAACTACCGTTTGTTCCTAAATCAATTATGGTCTTTATATCGCCACCAATAGGGTTAGCGCTTCTAGAGGAATTAATACTAATGTTTTTTCCTAGATTTAATTTTCCATTACCGGTAATCATAATTTTTCCTTTTATTTTAGGAAATTGCTGGTAGCTTACCTTTTTAAATTTAAAAAGGAATTTGTTGTATCCTAAGTCTATTAGGTTTTTAGCGTATAAAAGATATGTCTTTATAAGTAAAATCATTTAATTATGAGGCAATAATGGTATCATATATTTTAATCAATTGGGTTAAGTTACCTTGGGGATTATGCCGCTCTTCAGCTGTCATTAATCCTTTTTTAGAAATTTCAGTTGCGTATTGATCATTTGCAAATATCGAAATAATATTTTCCGCGAGCATTTCTATTTCTTCATAACGGTATAGTAGACCATTTATTTTGTGCTTTATCATGTTAGGAATACCTCCGACATAGGACCCTACGCAAGGTACACCTAATAGTTGCGCTTCTCCTAGAGAATTTGGGCTGTTCTCTATGCTAGAAGGGCAAACAAAAACATGCGAACTCTGATATTCTTTTATCATTTGAACCTCATTTAAGGGGCCCAAAAAGTGAATATTGTTTTTTAAATTATTTTTGTGGATTAAATATTTTAGATACTTTGAGTATCCTGTTTCTTTTAGTCTAGAGATTAGGCTTTTACCTGAGTTAAATGGGGTAGAAGTACCCGCTATTTTTATTTTAGTTTTTGGGTGTTTTTTTAAAATATAAGGCAAGGCCTTAATAACTTGGTGTGCTCCTTTTAGGGGGTAATTAGCTTGGCTTAAAAAAATAGAGTTGGTTTCGCAACTTGCAATATTCCATGGTTTGGTTTTATAAAAATTTTCTCGTAAAGTTTCATTACAAAAATGATAGGTAACATTTGGATTTATTGTAATTGCATGTGCTTTGTCCCAATCTGTCCTTCCAATTACATGCTGTGCCTTTTGCAGAGAATTAATTTCTGAATTGGCTCTAGATCTTAACATTTTTTCTCCTGAGAAAAAAGACTGCCTTAAAAGAACATCTCGTAAGCTTATTTTTTTAGTGATATTCTTTTTAGAAATACCACCAGCATAGTATCTAGAGATAACGCTAATCATTCCTTGAATAGAAACAACCGATTTAAGATTTGGGCATGCATTCATTAAAGCAATTCCATGCGCATATTCTGTGCCGTGTATGTGTGTTAGATCTGGCTTTTCTTTATCTATTAGCTCTTTCCATTTATTTTCAAGACTTACATCGTAATTCATTCTTCCTTTTTTAGTAGGAATAATATAATACGTTATGCCATTAATATTTTCATGAATGGTATTGCTTATATCGCTAACAGTCGCAATGATTAGTTCTATGTTTTTTAAATTAGCGAGTTGTTTGGCTAAATTAAACATCCAGCCACCACTTGTAGGAGTAGGGGTTCCTATTTTTTCTGCAAGTTCTGGAAATATAGAGTTAGTAACCCAAAGAATTTTCATGCTAAGAATAATTTAGTACTTGTTTTAAAACTTTAATTTGGTAGTGTGGATTGTATTTTTCGTCTATAATGCGGTGCAATTGGTTTTCTGCCTTTTGCCTTTTGTTAGGATTAGAATCTATCCAATCGTTTATTTTTAAACATAAATCTTCAAAATCACCATCTTTATAGAATCCCCCAGACTCGCCTTCTTTTATTACCTCATGTTCTGGCATTTGGTTGTAAAAATCGTCATTACTAATGATAGGAAGTCCATAGGTAGCAGCATGTATAGCTGTAAGACCAACAGGACCAGGAGAAACACATACTGCTGCGTTGTATAGGAGTTCTCCTATCTCCGTTTCATTATAACTAGACCCATAGAACCATACTTGTTCTGTTATATTTAGTTCATTAACAAGGCTTTGAATTTCGTTATCCTCTACTTCTTTTCCTATAAAAACTAAATTACATTTTCTTTCCTCTTTATTAATTAAATGAACAGCTTTAACTAATAAATCTAATTTTTTAGATTTTTGTATTCTGCCTATATAAATAAGGGTAGGGGCATCATTTTTAAAATGATTAGAATAAATCTCGGAAGGCACTAATTTTTTTCTAACTTCTAACTGTTCATCATAATACAATGAATTATAGATTGGAACCAATTTGTTTTTATTGAATCCTTCCTTAATCATGGTACGCATAGATTTTTCTCCATAAAGAAGAACGGTATCGCATAATTTGTAGAAGACTTTGTTTAAAAACTTAGACTTACCAGTTTCTCCGCCTTTTATTCCATGTGTCCAAGCGAATACCTTTTTTCCGGAAAGTTTGGCTAAAAGTAAAATTACCCAGTTAGATGCATAATAGGGAGAACTATTTATTATATAGTATTTATACGGCTTAAAAATTAATTGCCATACGTTAGATTGCCAGACCCAGCCCTTTGCTATTTTTTTGTTTTTTACGGTTTTTTTATATCCTTTTAATAAGCTATAATCCATAGTTTTTATAGGAGTAAAAACGGTGTCTCCAAAATAAAAGCTACACTCTAGTTCTTTGTCCATTAAACTATAGATAGGAGCTCTATAATGGGCGCCAATATTAAAAATACAACAGATTTTATGATTCATTTATCAAACTATTTTTTAATACGAGACTTTACTTTTTTTATCAACATAGAAAATTCTTCAACTTTAAATAATTGAATAAATATAATATATGAAATAATTGCAAGGAAAGGAGAAGCTAATAGTTTCAAAATATCATTTTCAATAAGGGTGTTTAAAAAATATACACATGTTGACATAGCAAGACCCGATATAATAATAGGGGATAAGTCAGATAGCTGTTTTAATCCTCCATATTTCATTATTTTTCCAGGATGGTATGTATTTATAAAAAAGTGTACTATAGTAGAGGCTAACTCGGCTAAAGCAATATATATTATTCCAAATTTTAATGCAATTACAAGAAAGATTATTCTTATTGCTATTTTTATGTATTGTTGTTTTAAGGCTAAGTCTGTTCTGCCTAAAACATATAATATATTTACGTTAATACCAGATAGTATAGTAATTAATCTAGCAATACAAAATATTTGCATAATTGGTACAGCAAGAAGCCATTTGTCAGTTAGTAATACTCTAATTAATGGCTCTGCAATTACAGCTAAAAAAAGAAAAAATGGGACTATTAAAAGAGATGCAATTTTTAATATCTTTTGGGTATACGACACAAGTATATCGATTTTGTCTTGAACTTCAGCTAGGCCTGGAAGTAATACTCTGTCTATAATAGTATTTATAATGGCAAAAACTATATCTGAAAACTGAGTTCCTCTGGTGTAATACCCTAAGTCACTGGTACTGTTAGTTTTTGCAATTACTAATTCGTAAGATTTGTTTACAAAAGTATTTAGAAGGGAGGAAACTAATAAGTTGGAACCAAATTTAAAAAGTTCTTTTAGTGATGCTTTAGAAAATGACCAAGTAGGTTTCCAATGTAATCCTATCCAAATTAGAATGGCCGTTAAGCCAGATTTACACAATGTTTGTATTACTAAGGCCCAAACACCATAGCCTATTTTAGCAAAGTATATAGCGGAAAGACCTGCAATTATAGCTGTAACAAGATTTATTTGTGTTATTTTTTTAAAATCTAATTTTATAGTATAAAGGGTAACTGGGACTGTTAAAATTGCATTTAAAATTAGTGAAATGGACAAAACTCTAAGAAGAAGGCTTAGCTCTTCAATATTATAAAATTGAGCAATAAAAGGAGAGGAGACCCAAAGAGTAGCGTAACATAAAAAGCTCAACCCTAAATTAAATAAAAAGACAGTTGATATGTCTGTTTCTGTTCTGTTTTGCTTTTGTATTAAAGCTTTTGTAAACCCACTATCAATAAAAACTTGAGAAATAGCAATGAAAACCAATAAGATAGATAAGATACCATACTCATTTGGCGATAATATCCGGGCAAGGTATATTCCAATAATGAATTGTACAGTTTGTACAGATAGGCGTTCAATGGCGCTCCATACAACACCTTTGAATATTTTATTTCCTAAGCCCATGAATAGTTTTAAATTACATCTACTTTGTTTCTAGTAAGTAGCAAACAAAGTAGATGTTAATTATTAAGAATTTAAATACCAGTCGTATTGTAGTTTAATACCACTATTCAATTCTATTTTGTGCTTCCATCCTAATGCATTTAATTTAGAAACATCTGTTAGTTTTTTTAAAGTGCCATCTGGTTTGTTGGAATTAAAAATAAATTTGCCATTAAATCCTATTTCTTCTTTTATTAATTGTGCTAAATTAGCAATAGAAATATCAGAACCTGTTCCAATATTTATATGGGTGTTTCTAACTTCTTTTAAAGTGTTATCATAGGTGTTTTTAAAGTCTCTTTTCTCTGTAATAAAAACACAAGCATCTGCCATATCCTCGGACCATAAAAATTCTCGCATAGGTTTACCAGAACCCCATATTTCTACGGATACAGTCTCGTCATTTTTTACAATACCATATTTTTTAAAAACTTTTAAAATATCAATTTCTGTGGATTCTCCAGAAACACCTTCTATTGGCAATTTATTTAAATCTTTGCGTATGGCTTCCCAATTATTGTTCTCTAAGGCTTTTCCCAAATGAATTTTACGAATAAGCGCTGGTAATACGTGCGATTTTTCTAAATCGAAGTTGTCATTAGGACCATATAAATTGGTGGGCATTACAGAGATGAAGTTAGTACCATATTGTAGGTTGTAACTTTCACATGTCTTTATACCAGCAATTTTTGCTATCGCATACGGTTCATTCGTGTACTCTAAAGTATCGGTTAATAAATACTCTTCTTTCATTGGTTGTGGGCAATGTTTTGGATAAATACATGTGCTCCCAAGGAATAATAATTTCTCCACTTTATGTACATAACTTTGATGAATTACATTGTTTTGTATCATTAAATTAGCATAGATAAAGTCTGCTCTATAGGTATTATTTGCAACGATACCACCAACTTTTGCAGCTGCAAGAAAAACGTATTCTGGTTTTTTAGCATCAAAAAAATCAGCGACAGCATTACTGTCCGTTAAATCTAATTCTTTATGTGTTTTTGTAATTAAGTTGGTATACCCTTTTTGGGTTAAATTTTTAATAATAGCGCTGCCCACCAAGCCTCGGTGACCAGCGACATATATTCTAGAATCTTTATTCATTTGTTTTACTCAAAATAGTTTAAAGTTTTGTAACCCCCAGATTTTAAATACTGGTCTTTTTTCATAAGAGTTACATCGCTTTGCATCATATCTTTTACTAAGTCTTTAAGCTCAAATTCAGGAGTCCAGCCTAATTTATTATTCGCTTTGGATGCATCACCAATTAATAACTCTACTTCCGTAGGTCTAAAGTATTTAGGGTCTACCGCTAAAATTTCTTTACCAATTTCTAATTGGTATTCTGGATTATTACATGCTTTAACGTATCCTTTTTCATTAACACCTTCACCTTTAAACTCCAGCTCAATACCAACTTCAGCAAAACTCATTCTAACAAATTCTCTAACAGGGGTTGTCTTACCAGTGGCAATAACCCAATCTTCTGCTTCATCTGCTTGTAGAATCATCCACATCATACGAACATAATCTTTAGCATGACCCCAATCTCTTTGAGCATCTAAATTACCAAGGTAAATTTTGTCTTGTAAGCCTAATGCTATTCTAGAAGTAGCTCTAGTAATTTTCCGCGTTACAAAAGTTTCCCCTCTAATTGGAGATTCGTGGTTAAATAAAATGCCATTACAAGCATACATGCCATACGCTTCTCTGTAGTTTACCGTAATCCAGTACGCGTACATTTTAGCAACAGCATAAGGGCTTCTTGGATAAAAGGGTGTAGTTTCACTTTGCGGTACCTCTTGCACTTTTCCATATAATTCAGAAGTGGAAGCTTGGTAAATACGTGTTTTTTTTGTTAATCCTAAAAGACGTACAGCATCTAAAATTCTAAGTGTACCTAAGCCATCTGCATTCCCTGTATATTCTGGAATTTCGAAAGATACATGTACGTGGCTCATTGCTGCCAAGTTATAAATTTCGTCTGGCTGAATTTCTTGTATTAACCTAATTAGGTTTGTACTATCGGTCATATCACCATAATGCAGAATAAAATTTCTATTCTCAATATGTGGGTCTTGGTATAAGTGGTCTATTCTATCCGTATTGAACATAGAAGACCTTCTTTTTAATCCATGTACTATATATCCTTTTTTTAGTAAAAACTCACTCAAATAGGCGCCATCTTGTCCTGTTACACCCGTTATTAATGCTACTTTACTCATTATATGTTTATTTTTTATAGTATAAATGTTATTTCTAAAATATTAAACGCCAAATATCCGATTTAAGTTTACAAAGGATAAATAAAATGAGTTGAAATTCTAAAAAAAAAGATAAGAGACATTATTATAGTCCCTTAAAAGGATTATATGGAATTTGTAAAGAGAAGTATACTTCTTTTAATGTTTAATTTGTGGAAGGTGTGGTAAAACTGTTGTTAAGCCAAATACAATCAATAAAAGAAAAATCGGACTTACTATAGTTAAGATATTTTCCTTCACTTTCTTTAATTAAATTATTTCCTTTATTGAATTTGCAATTTTCAAAT
>NZ_JADGES010000013.1 GCF_016744255.1 Maribacter sp. | reverse complement strand
TATCTAGATTCCGGGCTGTAGGTTTTATCCAAGACGAAATTGTAAAACTAGATTGCAATGCTTCTCTACTTTTTAATCCTGCATCTATATATGCCCTATCACTAAAAAAACCTACTTTCCCATGTTTGGTATCTTTTTGCACTAAAACACCGTTAGAAATAATCTCTTTGCTATTATTTCGAACTTTATTTTCTATGGTAGAATTAAAAACAAAATGATCAGATAAATCGTCTTCTGGCTCAAATTGAAACCCTTCAAAAACTTTTAAATTATTCTGATTTTGTGGTGTGGTATATAAAATATCTGGTGAAAAATGATACCCTGCCTTATAAGGAATTAATATAGGAAGGGTTGTTATGTCTTTTATTGGAAAACTAAAAAAACCGCTTGCTCTTGTGTTCTTTTTATTTTTAAAAACCACATTAGACAGCAATTTATCCTCCGCTTTTAATTCGCCGTAAACTTTTGGCATTTTATTAATCCTGGATACTATTCGACTCCCTTCTACTAATGAGCGAGCATCGGCATAAATAAAATTAGGAATTTTACCAGAAGATTCCCAAAGCCCCAGTAACAGACTATCCGTAATTCGGGTATGTTCTTCAAAAAAAACTTTTACAAACTCTAAATTTTCAGAAACTTCGGAATTAAATGTAGCTATTCCAGAAGAAGAAATGCGTATTACTTTAACTTCATCTGACGGAATATTGACCGTTACAAGCGCATCGGTAATATAGGTATCTGGAATTTCTTTAGAAAAAAGATATAGATGTTTTTTGTACTTTTTATATAAAGTAACGAATCGCAAGTTTACTTCCCTATCCAAAGAAAGGGTCACAATAATTGGAGTTCTACGAACCAGAAGAGTATCTAATTGCTGCAGAGACACTTCGTTTAAATCCACATATACTTTAGCACTTAATTTTAGCGCAAGCTTTTCTTCTTTAGACAGTTTTGTATAGCCTTGCGCATTTCCCCCTAAAGAAAAACCTAAGGCTACTAAAAGAAAATAAAAATGAACAATTTTTTTCTTCAACAAAAACTATTTAAACAATACGTATCAAATTTAAAAAAATAAGGTAATTTTAGATACCCCATATTTCTTCTGTAATAAATTAATCGTAACATAAAAGTAGGGTATTTACAGTAACTGTTGTTATAAAAATATAAAGCTAGAAAAAATGCAAGAAAATTACTTAGCAAAATGGCTCAATAATGAATTGACCGAGGAAGAACTCGCTGCTTTTAAGCAGACTGAGGAATATGCTTCGTATCAAAAAATTAAAGATGCCTCTTCTACTTTAGAAGCTCCTTTGTATAATATGGATTCCGCTTGGGAAGAAAACAAAAATAGACGCAATACAGAGCAACCTAAGGTTGTAACACTACAACCATATAAACGATTTTTACAACTTGCTGCTGCTGTAGCTGTATTGATGGTTGCTAGCTATTTTTATTTAGGAACCTTAGACGAATCTATAAGTACACAGTATGCGGAAAACAAAGAAGTAGTTTTACCCGATGCTTCTCAGATCATACTAAATGCAGAGTCGTCCGTTTCTTACAGCAAAAAAAACTGGGATACAGAGCGTAATATTGCACTACAAGGAGAAGCGTATTTTAAGGTTGCCAAAGGAAAAAGATTCACCGTTGCTACAAACCAAGGAACTGTTGCTGTTCTAGGAACCCAATTCAATGTAGAAAATAGAAAGGACTTCTTTGAAGTTACTTGTTTTGAAGGTTTGGTAAGTGTTACTTATAATAATAAAGAAACAAAATTACCTGCTGGCACCTCTTTTCTTGCTATAAACGGAAAAGAAGTTTCTGTTACAGGTCCAGATACCAATACACCTAGTTGGATACATAAAGAGAGTTCTTTTAAAAGTATTCCTCTGCAATATGTTTTAAATGAACTCCAAAGACAGCATAATATAACTGTAGAAACTAAAAACATAAATACAAAACAATTATTCACAGGTACTTTTAGCAATACAGACATTAATTTAGCGTTGCAAAGTATAAGCATTCCTACGCAGATAAAGTTTAAACGAAAGGGGAATAAAGTGGTTTTTTATGCTAAAAACGCGGAATAAACAATTAGCTTTTCTACTTTTCTACGTATTTCTATTATTTTCTACTAGTAATGGAAATGCACAGGAAACGAACACACCTCCTATTCTCTTAAAAACGCACTTAAAAGCTTTAGAAAAAACCTTTACTATAAAATTTTCTTTTATAGATACTGCTATTTCTGGCTTTACAATAACTCCTACCAATAGCAATTCTTTAGATAAGCAATTAGCACACATTGTAACGCAGACACAATTGCAAATTAAAAAACTTAGTGATAGGTATTATGCTATTTCCCAGAGAAACTCCGCAACTATTTACGGACAAATATTAGACAACTACAAAAACGAACCTCTAGCGGGAGCAACCATACAAGCAATAAATACCACGAAAGCTACAATAGCAGATAGTAATGGTCGTTTTACATTAGAGAATATTACTTTAGATGTATTGGTACAAATAAAGTTCTTGGGTTATAAACCGCTGTTTATAAAAGCGAGTGCACTTACCCAACAATACCCATCTAAAAAAATAGCCCTTGCCTTAAAATACCAACAATTAAAAGAGGTTATTGTTTACCAATTTCTTACCACGGGATTACAAAAAAAAGTCAATGGTAGTATTACTATTAATCCTGACGATTTTGGTATTCTTCCTGGACAAATAGAACCCGATATTCTTAAAACCATTCAGACGTTACCAGGGATAAAGAGTATAGATGAAACTGTATCCGATATTAATATAAGAGGAGGTACCAACGATCAAAACCTCATCCTTTGGGACGGCATAAAAATGTACCAATCTGGTCACTTTTTTGGTTTAATATCAGCCTTTAACCCGTATTTAACCAAAAGTATTACAAGTACAAAAAACGGTACCAGTGCACAATATGGTGATGGTGTTAGTGGTGTCCTAAATATAAAAACGAAAGATGCCTTGACCGAGTCTTTTTTTGGTGGGGCAGGCATCCATTTTATTAGTGGCGATGTTTATGGGCAATTACCAATTACCGAAAAAATAACTTTTCAATTTTCGGCACGGCGTTCGGTAACAGATTTCTTTAATTCGCCCGCCTACGACCGTTTTTTCGATAAAGTTTTTCAAGACAGTAAAATTCTTCAAAATAATAATGCACAAGATATTGAGCGCAATGCTAATTTCTATTTCTATGATTTCACAGGAAAACTACTCTATAATATAAATGAGAACCATAAACTTAGAATTAGCTTTATTAATATAAGTAACACTTTAGATTTTTTAGAAACGCAAGACCAAAACCCGTATTCCGACAGCGGTTTAGATCAAACCAACCTTTCTTTTGGCAGCTCTTTACAAAGCGATTGGAACAAATACTTTACTACCAATTTAAACGTATACTATACGCGTTACAAACTAAATGCCCAAAACAATAATTTACTAGCAAAACAGATATTAACCCAAGAAAATGAGGTATTAGAAACCGCTATTAAACTAACAACAAAATACACCCCAAACGAAAATTTTCATTGGTTAAACGGTTATAATTTTAATGAGGTTGGTATTACGAACTACACCTTTATTACCCAACCACCATTTACCAGTAATATTAAAGGCGTAGTACGCACCCATGCCCTATTTTCCGAAATTGGTTATACCTCTCCCAACTCCAAACTTTTTGCTACTATTGGAGGGCGCACCAATCTAATAGAAAATATAAATACCTATAGCGAAACCATTCTAGAACCCAGAATAAACCTCAGCTATGCGCTAACAGAATTTGTAAAGATAAAAGCGCAAGGCGAGTTTAAAAGTCAAAGCACTAACCAGGTGATAGATTTAGAGCAGAACTTTTTAGGAATAGAAAAAAGAAGATGGATTTTATCCGATGGCGATAAACTTCCTATTACCAAAAGCAAACAAGGGTCTTTAGGTTTAAATTACGACCATCACAATTTATATATTGGTGTAGAAGGGTTTTATAAAAAAGTAAAAGGCATCAGTACCGCAACCCAAGGTTTTCAAAACCCGTATCAGTTTAATGGCGAAATTGGGCAATACACCATAAAAGGAGTAGAATTCTTAATAAACCAAAAAAGTGCTTTTTATAGTTTATGGTTCAGCTATGCATACAATAAAAACGACTATACGTTTAGCTCTTTAGTCCCACAAATTTTTCCTAATAATTTAGATATACGCCATACCGCTACCCTAGCAGGAACACTTACGCATAAAAACCTAAAATTAGGAATAGGCCTCGCCTACCGAAGCGGAAAACCTTTTACAAAACCCCAAGAAGGAGATGCTGCCATAAACACTAACTTTTTTCCAGCACGTATAAATTACCAAGAACCAAATAGCAGCAGATTATCCGAATATATGCGTGCCGATGCTTCTGCTACCTATACTTTTAAATTAAATCCTAAGATAAATGCTGTCATTGGGGCATCTGTTCTAAATTTATCGGGAAGAGAGAATATTTTAAATACCTATTACCGTATAAATACCGATAATGAAATTGAAACCATACAGCGGCTTTCCCTAGGAGTAACACCAAACCTTAGTTTTAGAGTTACATTTTAATCCTACCAGTAGATTTAATTCTCCAAAATTTATAAGTAAAAAATGAAGTGTTTTTCCTTTCCCCTACCTTATACCTAAATCCGCTACTTAAGCTTTCATCCTATAAAATCCAAAATTCAGCATACGCCTTATAGTGTTATATAGTTTTGGAAATTGCCTTTTAAACTCTTCGGGCGTTTCTACAAAATTCTCTACCGAAACCGCAAAAAATTCATGGATATTACTTTTTCCATACGACCTAAAATAACCCGTACTATCTACCTTGGCAATAAAGGTAGCATTATGGAACAAGGTGTTAATTTTCCGCATTCCGAACATAAATTTATACGATCTAAGGTTTAGTTTATTGGCTACGTTAAAACTAATAGCATGCGAAAACTCGTGCACCGCCAAATTAATGTTATCGTTAGGAATTTTAAATCCGTGTAATAAATATTCCTCTGAAAAAATTAAGGTTTTTAAAGACGGATTATATTCGCCATAATGGTCCTTTTTAGTGAATTTAGAATAATATTGGCTTGGATATACTAGTATCTTCTTTACCGATAGAATAAGAAAATCTGCCATACCTAGCGTTAACATTGCTGCCGTTGCACTTAGCAACAGTGTTATCTTTTCCTTTTCTACCACATCGGCATGGAAAACTATTTTTTTACGATCTCTAAAACGCACTACGCGCTTTTTAAAACGTTTCTTTTTGTCTTTGTCTAAATGGACGTAAAAAGGCAGATTAGATTGGATAGTGTATTCCTCTTGCTTTGTTAGTGGCGCTATTCTCTTGAACGGGTTCAGAAAAAATAAATCTAATGTATAGTAGATAATGTATAACAGGTACCCAAAAATACAAGCCAAAGCTGTAAATGCAAAAATATCTGCTCCATCTATCATACTACCTATTAGGTCTTTTCGTAAATTAATTTTAAGCCATTATAGATTAAAAAAGCGGCATTTCGAGTGTTTTGTCTTCGTAAAACGGAGGCAAAATGTATCGAGAAAATCTTTTTAAATCTAAAACCCTATTCTCGATACACTTCTCCTAAAGTCGAAGTACTCGAATAGACGGATTTTAAATTAAAAAAAAGGAGAGGTTACATACGTTCTGGCACTTCTACTCCTAATAATTTAAAAGCATCTTGTATTACCTGACTCACTTTACTAGAAAGCTGTACTCTAAAGATTTTCTTCTGCTCGTTTTGTTCCCCTAAAATAGAAACATTCTGATAGAAAGAATTAAATTCCTTTACCAAATCGTACGTATAGTTTGCAATTACAGCCGGACTATAATTCTCCGCTGCCAATTGAATGGTATCTGGAAAAATCTGTACCTGCTTTAAAAGTTCCTTTTCTTTATCGTGCAATTCAAAAGAAGCATCTATAGTTTCGTCCGTAGCAACACCTGTACTTTCCGCTTTACGTAAGATAGATTGTATTCGGGCATAGGTATACTGAATAAAAGGTCCTGTATTCCCTTGGAAATCTACCGACTCCTCTGGGTTGAATAAAATTCGTTTTTTAGGGTCTACTTTTAAGATGTAATATTTTAAAGCACCCATACCAATCATACGGTATAAAGTGTCTTTTTCTTCGGCGCTATAGTCTTCTAACTTTCCTAATTCTTCGGATATTTTTGCAGCCGTCTGCGCCATATCTTCCATTAAATCATCGGCATCCACAACAGTACCTTCTCTACTTTTCATTTTACCACTTGGTAAATCTACCATTCCGTAGCTTAGGTGAAATAAATTTTCTGCCCAAGAAAAACCTAATTTCTTAAGAATTAAGAACAATACTTTAAAATGGTAATCTTGCTCATTCCCTACCGTGTAGACCATACCACTAACATCGGCATAATCTTTTACACGCTGTATGGCGGTACCAATATCTTGGGTCATATAAACCGCTGTACCATCGGAACGTAAAACAATTTTCTCGTCTAAACCTTCGTCGGTTAGATCTATCCAAACGCTACTATCTCCTTTTTTAAAGAATACGCCTTTTTTAAGTCCGTCTGCAACCACATCTTTCCCTAACAAATACGTGTTACTCTCGTAGTACAGTTGGTCAAAATCCACACCAAGGTTTTTATAAGTAACGGCAAAACCGGTATACACCCATTGGTTCATGGTTTTCCATAAGTTTACCACTTCCGCATCGCCAGCTTCCCACTTACGTAACATTTCTTGTGCCGCAACTAAAAGAGGTGCTTCCTTTTCTGCTACTTCTTTAGCCGTACCGTTAGCTACCAATTCTGCAACCTCCGCCTTATATGCTTTATCGAAAGAAACATAGTAATTCCCAACTAGCTTATCGCCTTTTAGGCCCGTACTTTCTGGTGTTTCGCCATTCCCAAAACGTTGCCATGCCAACATACTCTTACAAATATGAATACCACGGTCGTTTATAATTTGGGTTTTGTATACTTTTTTACCCGATGCCTTTAAAATCTCGGCCACCGAATATCCTAATAAGTTATTACGTATATGCCCTAAATGTAAGGGTTTGTTGGTATTTGGCGAAGAATACTCCACCATTACCGCTTCTTTACTATCTTTTTTGGCATAGCCAAAATGTGCTTCTTCTTTAATACTATTAAAGAAATTTAGGTAAAAAGCATCTGCAATTACCAAATTTAAAAAGCCTTTTACCACATTAAAATCGGTAACCTCGGCCACCTCCTTTTTTAAGTACTCTCCTATTTGCGTACCTATTTGCACAGGATTCCCTTTTACCACGCGTAGCATAGGAAAAACAACCACGGTAATATCGCCGCTAAAGTCTTTACGTGTGGGCTGAAACTCTACGCTTGGCAGTTCTGCATTAAATATTGCCTGTATAGCCTCTTTTACTTTTAAAGTAAGTACTTCTTGTATGTTCATTAGTAATCCCTATTTAAGGGTGCAAAACTACGGAAAAATCTATTCTTTTTTGCATAAGAAGGTTTTCCCCTCATTATTACATTGTACTCGCATTTTTTCTTACAAGACTTGTAGAATTTTAGAGGTTTATAGTATATTTAAGTTCTTAGAAAATTACGCAACGTTTTGTAGCTATTCTGTTCCTGAAATTGTTTTGGGAAGTGGGCTATTCTGTATATAGAAGTTAAGGCAAATTAAAAAAGGGAAAACTTAAATAAATGAATGAAAACTATGAGTGGGTATTTAGCGGTGTCGGAGCAACCGTTATTGGGATAGCTTTAACTTATATCCTGATTAACAGGAAAAAGAGAAAAGAAAAAACTGCCTCTGTAAATTCGACTAATAAAGAAAAAATAACTATTACTAATAATATTAATTCTACTCAAAGAAAAGATGATATAAAAGAAGAAGCTAAAAAAAAGAAAAACAGAATTAAGGATACTACAAAAATATTATTTATTGACGATAATCACACTGATTTTCAGATAGTTTCAATATTAAAAAGACAAGGCTGGAAAAGCACAAAGTCAATCAAAGATGTTATTAACCTTGATGACCCAAAAGTAAAAGAAGCTGATATCGTTTTTGTAGATATAAATGGTGTTGGCACTACATTATTTAAGGATGAAGGACTTGGTTTAGCATCTGCACTGAAAAAAAAATATACTGACAAAAAAATCATAATATATTCAGCTGATACTAAAGGTGATAGATTTCATAATGCATTAAGAGAAGTTGATGGGTGCTTATCTAAAGACGCAGAACCTTTCCAGTTTAGTAATTTAATAGAAAATTTATTAAATGATTTATAATTATGAATCATTTTAGAATCACCGATACTAAAGAAAATATTATTTCAAATAATTTGGAAAATGATTGTGTAGACTGCTATAAATATTGTGATACAAAAGGAAAATTATTTTCTAAATGTCCTATATATAACGACAATAGAAGGCAAGGGAAAATTGAAAACAAGAAAGGAGTTACTTTCTTATGTTGTGGTAACACAAAAACAACAAAACTTTTTAAAAATAAACTAGAAGCTCTTTCATATGCTTATTATGATTTAGTAATTCCGAGAGAACAAATTATTAGTGAAGTAAAAAAAGAAGAACAACAAAAAGTCAACCGTTTAGTTCATAATTTAACTTCAATAAATGCACATAACATTCAAGAAATATATAATTTAATACCACAAGACATTCTTTCTTCAAATTGGAGAAATCAAAAAGAATATATTGAAAAAGAACTAATTACTAATAAACACAAAGCTGCAATGATGTTTTTGCGGATAGCAAAACATAATATTCATATGAAGTCAGAATTTTCTATTTATAGAAAACTTGACAGAGACGACAATGCTAATTTAGAATTTATAAAATATCCCTTTAGAGTAGTTCTCCTAAATATATTACACACATTTTTTGGTGATTTCACTTCTAAGAGTATATATGTTCAAGTTTCAGACTTTTATGGTAAAATATATATCGACTACGAAACTATTCAAGTTGCTTTATATCATCTTTTAGAAAATTCTGCAAAATACTCAAAACCCGAAACTAACATTAACATTGATTTTGAAGAATATCATAATACTGTAACGATGTCTATTGAAATGATAAGCCTATACATACCAATTAATGAAAGAGAAAGAATCTTTATTGAAGGGGTTTCTGGAAGCTCTGCAAAAAAGCTAGGAAAAAATGGAGACGGTATAGGAATGTGGAGAATAAAACAAATGATTGAATTAAATAAAGGAGCATTTGAAATCATCTGCGGTGACGATATTGAAACTTACAGAGGTATTGATTTTGCGAAAAACATTTTCAACATTAAGCTAAACAAAAATTTGCCTAACAATATCTAAAAAAACCGCTAGCGCGAGCATCATGCTCGTGACGGAAACAATACATGGAATTAAAAATATTAACAAACATTACCTAAAAATGAGAATGAAGTATTTCAAAATTTTATTTTGCTTAATAGTAATAAGCTGCTGTTTTTCATGTGTAGGAGGAAAATATACATTTGAATTTTATGCTGGAAAAAACTTAGATTTTGGCAAAGGGAAGTGGATTTTAAATAAAACACAAACAAATTCAAAACTGGAGTATGACAAAAGATTTTACGAACAATCTTTTGTGTCTTTCCAAAAAATACTAGGAGATTCCTTAATAGACATGAATTCTCTAAGGAGCTTCGCATTAATTTCCCCTGAAATAAAATTTGAAGCCACGAAATTGGAACTACAAGAACTTTATAAAAGTACCAAGTGCGATTATTTAATTAATGTTAAGGGTAAAGTAATTGCAAATGAAGCTAGTGGTCTCTCCTTTAATGACCCAGATTCTAATTACAGTACCAGCAATACATCTTCAGCTTCTATTACTATATACGATTTAAAAAGTGGCATTATTCTCTCTTCTTCCAAAGCCAATGCAATAGATACAGAGAGCAATTCTAAATTCGATAAAGAGAGTGCTTTTGATTATCAAACTAGAGCCGAGCCTATGATGTTACAAGCCGCAGAAAGATTAATTAGTAAATACAATAAATACAGGGTTGATAAATAAAAGACGTTCTGAAACATTCAATTTAAAGAAGAAATAGAAACTATTGAAAAAACCTCCAACATAATAACCCCCACTATCGCGAGAATCTTGCTCGTGCCAGTAACAACACATAGAATTAAAATATAATGCTTAAAATGACAAAAACTTTAACCCTATTAGTATCCTGTATTTCGTTATTTTCTTATGGACAAAATGCCAAGCCTAACCAAATACCAAAAAAAATATTTTCTAACGTTGAAATTGAATTTGGAGTTAATAATGAAGTAACCTATGATTACGACCGTTATTCTGGGGACAGGTTAATCTCAGGAGCAACAACCGACTTAGACAACAAAACCTCTTTTGGACTTTTATACAATATAAATTACCCCATTTTTAATAAACTTACCGTAGGAGCAGTTGGTGGTATTCAATACCAATCGCAATTAAAAATATCAGCTTTAAAACTGGGTGGCATTTTAAGATACCATTTTAGAAATTATGAAAGTATTAATATAAACCTAATGACTGCATACAACATAGCATTAAGCGACAATATTACCAGTGAAATGGGCAATGTTAGGTTCGGTATACAGTTTCCGATAACCAGAACGGATGCTTTTAATGTAAACCTGAATGTTTTTAGTGACTATAATTTTTACGGTTATAAAAGAATTGTCCTTAACGAAGCGTTCGAAAGACCATCTAATGTAATATACAGATCTTTTGGATTTAGTTTAGGCGTACAATTTTAAAAATCAGATGGAATATTACCTAGGTTTTTCACCGCTAGCGCAAGTATCTTGCTCGTGCCGGCAACAATAAATAGAACTAAATATGAAAAATTCGATAAAAATAAAACTCGCAATTGCTATTATTCTTTGGGCTATTGGGGCTGTAATATTATACAAAAAAGAGGGTGCCAATTTTCCGATTATTATATCAGCTGTAATAATCGTAATTGGATTTGTATCGCTAATTCGTAAAACTAAAATATAAAATGAGTAAAAGCTTTACAATTATCGGAGTAACCCTATGTTTATCGAATGTGTTTTACAGCTTTATGGGAGATTTAGAGCAGCACCAAGTATTTGGCTTGGAAATGGGTGTTTGGGTGTATAGATTAATCTGGGTTTCTTTTGCTGCTGGGATAGTCTATGAATATTACCAAAGGACTAAAACGGAAAATAAATAGAACTACAACCTAGGAGAATAACACACCTAATTACATTAAATATCTAGAAAAAAATGAAAATTAAAGTTTTAATAATCCTTCTCTTTACTTCGATCATAGGATACGCACAAGTAAAAACCGATAATTTACCAAAGACGTACGAGTTTAATATTTATGATGGTTCGGAGTCTTTTACCATGCATCAGTTTACTCAAAACTATGTGGCTGGTTATCGCATATTATCTAGAACTCTAGATGACTTAATTCCTAATAAAAAAATTAGCACTGCCACTAAAGTCCTTTTTATTGGTCTATTTAGCCAACCTTTAACACATGAGGAAGGACATAGATCCGTTTTAACCGCAAAAGGCATAGGGAGCATAAATCAACCATTTTTTAATAGTGCGGGAGCTGCTTATGTAAAAGGTGTAAGAGATGCGGAATTAATTAATTTAAGAAATAACGATATTTCTAATTATATCCGCTTACATACCGCTGGCTTAGAATCTGACCATAGAATTGCAAATAAAATAGAGGAACTGGTATTCTTTGAAGAGGAATCTTATAGCATTTTACGCGAAGAATATGTGTTGCGAAAACTAGGCTTAATTTTTTATCATTCTACTTCTTTAACTCCATCGATTTCTCTGGATTTAAAAGAAGAAGACAATGAGTTAGAAAGAGACATCGTAGGACACGATATATGGGGAGCGGTTAGACATTTACACAGACCCAACACACCATTTTTTAGATATACTAGATTTGACGATTTAACCAACGTAGAAAAAAAATATGCCAGAGGTTTAGCATGGAAATCTTTTAGTAATATCTTATCTCCTATGTTATTTGGGAAGACAAACTTTAGGGTAAACCCTAATTTAAAAGGGAACTTTTCCATAGTGCATGACCTATCTCCTTTTGGAGATTATTTTGAACAAAATTTCTATCTCTCTGTAAAAGAAAAATATAAGTTCGTTTTTTATTTTAGGGAGTTCATGAACAAAGACAACACTTTTTTTGCTGGTGGCGTAAAATTATATAACCATAGAATATACAATAAACTAAATGCTAGTATGGGCTTCGATGTATGGAACCAGCCCTTGAACCTATCCTTTATTTCTAGTGAAGGTAAATTAGGTGCTAATACATTTTTAAAACTAAATTATTCAGCTATTCAAAGGGAGAGTTCTTTTATAAAAAGTATTGGATTATTTTCCGAATTTTTTTATAAAAGCGAAGGCTTTCTACCAGAGTACGGTTCTCTAGATAGTGACTTTGGAATTAGATTTGGAATCCAATTTTCCTATTAACTTTTTTTTAACATTGAAAAAAAACAATATCCTTTGACTCCAGCTCTAGTGAGCTAAAGTTTACTGGTTATTACAACTAAAATCAACGGGCATCCAATGATTTCCAAAAAGTATCGTTTTATATACTTAAGCGTTATATGAAACAAAAAAACAAAAAGCATGTTAGGATTACTATTACTGTATTGGATAGGTAAGTATTTTTACAAGTTAGCAGAAGAATACAATAAAAGTGAATGGGGTTATGCTGTTTTAGGTATTCTAGTTTATTACGGTGGCATTTTCTTTTTTGGTCTTATAGCGGGTATTATTGGAGAAATTGTTTCTCCTGGATTTTCAGAAACTTTTAATGAAACTTTATTTGGTTTTATAATGCTCCCTTTTGGAATTTTAAGTTGCTACTTATTATATAAATATCTAGAAAAAACTTGGAAAAAAAACAGACCAAAAAATGAGATAGATACTATCGGCATGTAGCACAACTCTGGAAGTCAATGACCTTTACAACTATAGAGCACCAGTACAATGGAGACCTCTCTAACCGCAACTTTAGTATATTGCAGGTATAAATCCGTATTATGAAATTAAACTTATTGTCTTGTGATGCTCAACGACCAGATAGAAGAGCAATAGCCCAATGTATTGCAGAAATTTCATCTAACATGGATACATCCTTAGCAAAGGAACTTACAGATATACTCTTAGAAGGAGACCCTGTAGATATTGAGGTGGCAGATAAAAATTCTGGTACTGCTTTACGAGCCTTGCGAAAACTAAGTATAGACTACGAAATTATAGAATGAGGAACGTAAAAATAAAAAAGGTAAACCTAAGCAATATAGAGCAATTGCAAAAAATTGGAATACAAAGTTTTACGGAAACCTACTCTTCTGTAAATAGTGAAGAAAATATGACCCAATATTTGGAAAATAACTTTGCTACTGCAAAACTAAAAACCCAAGTAGCGAACAAAAATTCTGAATTTTATTTTGCCGAACTAGAAGGTGATATAATAGGATATTTAAAAATTAATATTGGTGCTGCCCAGACCAATATTATAGATACAAATGCTCTTGAAATAGAGCGTATTTATGTGCTAAGTAAATTTCATGGAAAAAAAGTGGGGCAAATACTTTATGAAAAAGCAATAGAAATTTCAGAACAAAAAAAGGCTTCTTATATTTGGTTAGGTGTATGGGAAAAAAACCCAAGAGCAATCCGTTTTTATGAAAAAAATGGTTTTGTAGCTTTTGACAAACACCTATTTTATTTAGGCGATGACAAGCAAACAGATGTACTGATGAAACGTACATTAGAATAAAAACATTCCGCCATACCATCTAAACCCAAAGGCTGTACCAAAATTTAAGAACGAAAAACTACTGTAGCTACTTTGTCTGTAATGGTTACCTCTGCCTCTCTTCCTAGTAATAAAGCTCTATTGTCTGGATCATGACCTGCAGGGAAGTTAAAGAGAACAGGGATATCTTTAGGAACAACATCTAATATTATTTCTTCCTCTGGGCCACCCCAAGGGGTTGTATTCTTTTTAGTTTTTGTCATACCACCAACAATAACAGCTTTTACATTTTTAAAATATCCGGCACGCTTTAAGCTTAGTAACATTCTATCTATACTATACTTATACTCTCCTACCTCTTCAATAAAAAGAATTTTATTATCTGTAGAAATCTGACTTGTAGAACCTAGCATAGAAGACAGTATAGCTAAATTACCACCTACTAATTCTCCACTAACTTTTCCGGTTCTATTATAGCTAGAAGAAGGTATAGTGTAACGTACAGGCTTGCCAAACAATACTTTTCTAAAACTCTCAATGGTATGCGGTATATCTTCTGGTTTATCTTGCATGCTTGTCCCCATCATGGCGTGTAATGTTTCTACACCTAAATTATGAATATGGCTATGAAAAGCAGTAATATCAGAATAACCAACAATCCATTTAGGTTGTTTTAAAAAGGTACTGAAATCTAACTTATCTAATAACCGAACCGAACCATAACCACCTCTTCCACACCAAATAGCTTTAATATTGGGGTTGTCTAGTGCATCTTGAAAATCTTGACATCGTTGTTCATCCGTACCAGCAAAATGATTATCTTGACTAAATAAATTTTTTCCGTAAACTACTTTAAGCCCCCAACTTTCTGCCAGCGCCTTTGCTTTCTCTATGTCTGGCCTTTTATACGCTTTTAAAATTCCCGCAGGTGCCACAATAGCAATGGTATCTCCTTTTTGTAAATAGGCAGGTGTAACTAATGGTGCCTTAGTTTGCGATGTAATAGACATAGTGATTAGTAAAAAAAATAAGAAAGTGTACTTCATGTTAACAATGCTTAGAATCCGTTAAATTAAGAAAACTAATGGAATTAGTCTTTTTAACTAAAAAAAAACACTTCTCTGAGGAAATAAAAACATACTAATTTTTAGCTTAAATTTACGTAAGAAAATACGCTCAAAATAATATTGTGTAAAACGGATGTTTTAATGATAATAAAACCTACTATCCTAAAGATTTTGGCGTTATAAACTTTAAGAACAATATTTACACCTCTATGATTTAGTCTAAAAAATGAGAAATAAACTTTACATACTTCTATATTCTCTTATTGCATTGTTAACCAGTTGCAACAAGGAAGAAGACAACACTCCTATACAAGAAGACGTAAATAACACCTATCCCTTTATTGAAAATAACGCTGATCTTTATACAGAACAAATGGACAATAAAATTCCGTGGGATGCTTGGATAAATGATGTAACCTTACCTATTGAATTTATCAATGAAATAGTAAAAAGAATATATAACAAACCATTACTACTTGCAGTAAGCTTACTGAATACAGATAGAAATGACCTTGCCGAAGATTTTAATGAAGTTATCCCTAAATACCCCAATCTTAATAACATTGCTACTGCCAATGTATATTTTAAGCATATTGCTATAAAACAGAACAGAATTTATATTTAATAAGCCTTCTAGATAATACCCCAGAACAAGATTATAAATTTATAAATTTGGTGGGCGCATAGAGATTACGATGCTCTTTGGTAAACTTTTCCGGAAGAGGTAGGAAAAGAATGGTTGAGTTATAATACTTAGAAATCTCATTTAGAAAAATAATTTATGAAAAAAATAATATTCGTAGTCCTTTCTCTTTCATCTCTACAACTCTACTCCCAAGATTGGAATTTTGAAAAACCCGATTACACGGAGATCAAGAAAAACATAGCAGAGCAAAATTCTAATTTGTACTACCCCAGTCTTATGGATAGATTTACAAAAGCGGATTCTACCCTAACGCTAAAAGAAAAAAGACATTTATATTACGGATACTCTTTTCAAGAAGACTACTCCCCTTATGCACACTCTGGCTTTGCAGATTCTTTACAAATTATATTGGAGTTAAAAACACACGACACCCTAGAATTTAAAAAAATAATGACTCTAGGAGATTCTGTTTTAGTAAAAAACCCGTTTGAACTAAAAACTATTAATTACCAGCTTTATGCTTTGGAAAAAACAGATAATATAATAGGGTACCGAAAAAAAATAGCGCAATTTAATATTATAATAGATGCGTTACTTAGTTCTGGAAACGGAACCACAAAAGAAGAGTCTTTTTATGTAATTTATACAGCACATGAGTATGATTTATTAAATATATTAGGATTTACTTTTGGGGGTACGCAAAGTTTAATTGAGCATTACGATTATTTAAAACTCGCAGAAGGGGAAACCAAAATAGAAGGTCTTTATTTTGATGTTAGTCCCTGCTTAAATTCTATGACTAAAATATTTAAATAAAAATGAAAAATAATACCATCCATTTTATAGAACTACAAGCAACCAATTTAGACGAAATAAAAAAATTCTATGGCAATACTTTTGGCTGGTCCTTTACCGATTATGGAGATGCCTATTGCGATTTTCATGAAGCTGGAATTTCTGGCGGATTTGCAAAAACAGATATCATGACAACTGGAGGAACCTTGGTGGTTCTTTACCATACCAATTTACAAGAAGCGATGGATAATGTAATAAACCATGGAGGAAAAATATGGAAAGAAATATTTTCTTTTCCTGGCGGAAGCAGATTCGAGTTTATAGACCCCAGCGGTAATAAGTTAGCCGTTTGGAACGATAAATAGAATGGGTATTAAAAGAAACTAATTTTATGTATTTCGAAACAAGATTCGGGGTATAAAACCTACTCGTGGGAATAAAAAAAGAAAGCAAAATTGCTTCCTTTTTTATATTTTATTTCAATGTAATTACGAAGCATTTTCTGTTTCTTCTAGAACATCCTCCATCTCTAAGACATCATTAAACTGAACCGCTTCAGGAACAGATGCTTTTATTTCATTAAATTTTTCTAAACGCTCCTTATCTCCTTCTTCTCCAGAAAAATAAGGAAAAACATCCCTAACTGGTGACTCTGCAATAGCAGGGATAGTATATTCTCCCATAGTATCTTGCATTACACTTGTGGTGTTGTCATAGGCTTCTTTTACATCATTAGCTTGTACTAGTAAATACATATTTGTTTTTCGTTCTTTACCACTTTCTTCATCAAAAGCAATTAAAGATACTTTGGACTTAAACCAACGGTCCGAATTCTCAAAAGGGTGTATCTCGGCATAATTAGCCACTTTTATGTTGGTAATTTTAATCTCATCACTATCACTAATGTAAGAAGCCATTTCTTCTGTAATTCTACTTTCTGCTTCTGTATACGATATTGCATCTACTAAATAAGGCTCCGTAGTTACTTTTTGTGCACCACTATTCTCATCTATTTTTCTATACTTTACCTTGCATTCATACCAAATTGCACTCATATATAATCTGTTTTAAGGATGCCAATATAACCCTTAATCATAGTCCTGTATCACAATTATAAGAATAGATATTCACAATTATAAATTGTTTTTTCTATTGCTTTTACTATGAGATAGTTGCCTCTTAGAATTTAATTTCACCTTATAGAGAGCAAAAAAAGTTAAAAGTATTATTCTTTATTTTTTATAAAACTGCAATTGCTTGTGATTTTCTTAGAAGCTAAGCTATTCATTTTTAACTCTAAAAAAAGAAAGTGCCTCTGCTTTCCTTTTCTCATCAATTAAATTATATAAGCAAAAAAAAAATGCCTTTAAAAAAAACACAATTACCTTTTACAAAGCGTGCTTACGAAGAAAATCCTAAAAAAGTCATAGAACAATATGCAAGTAAAGAATAGTAACAATACAATCCAGATTGTTACCGATGGCATCCCAGATTTTATATCTTATTTAAAAAAAATGCAAGAAGAGAATCCCGATAAGTATATTGCGTTTGTATGGTCTAAATTTAGTAACTCTACGCACGCATCAAACATGGACAGAGGATGACCAATACAATAACCATGGATTTTTTTAGATTCGATGCCAACCATAAAATTTGCTAACATTGGGGTTCTATTCCACAAATTTCTAAAGAATCTGCTAATTCTATGTATTAACCCAAAGTTAATGCTGTATTTTCCGTAAATAGCCTTAATTGTTTATCTTTAAAAAAACAACAAAATTTTACTATGAAAACAATGATTTGCAACCAATTAGGAGGTGCCTGCGATACAACATTCACAGCGAATACATTCGAAGAAATCACAGAAATGAGTAAAAAACACGGTATGGAAATGTTTCAAAAAGGGGATGCAGCACATTTAGATGCCATGAATAAAATGCAAACACTTATGCAAGACTCAAATGCTATGGGCGCATGGTTTGAAAATAAAAGAAAAGAATTTGAAAATTTACCAGCTAACGAATAACCCTTACCATTTGCATTTTTTAGGGTAACTAGGGTAATTCTTTTTCTAAAAAAAGAATTACCCTCTAAATAGTGATGGCAAATCCCTCTATTTTAGACATATAACAAAACTTGCCGCTTTTTTTTGAGTAATACATTACGGACTTTTCTTTAGGTGTTTTATCTTTGATAAAATTTTAATGCAAAAAAAATGAAACTAAAATTAGCAGGACTTTTGTTAATTGTAGTAGTCCTCTTTTCTTGTTCTAACAAGGAAGTCCCAATAGGGAAATGGGAAGACAATATTGAGTTATCTAAAAAGCAAGTAAAATTTACAGCAGCGGAAGAAACTATAACAATAACAACCAAAGGAGAAGGTTGGTGGATTTCGGATATAACACTTAACAACGACCTAATTACAGGAATAAACGAAATAGACACAACAGTAAGCAATTTTATTATAGACAAGGTTGAATTTAAATTGGAAAGAAAAAATGCTAAAGAAATCCAGATTTCCATGACAGAAAACCAAACAAACACAAAAAGAATATTATTTATTGGCTTGCAATCTGGCAATTATTTTGATGGCATATTTATAACCCAATCTGCTAAATAAATTTTATGAAGGCAAAAACAAAAACCATTCAAACCATACATTTAGCGATTTTCATAGACATACTGTTAGTCTGCTTTTTTATGGGCAACTTAAGTTCTTTGGAACAATTTAGATTCCCCATACTAGGTATTGACTCTTTTATATATTTAGCAACATCTATAGCGGCTTACTTTTTAAGTAATTTTCTCTATAAAGATGCTCTTAAAAAAATAAACCCTAAACTACTTTTAGAAGAAAAAATAGCCCCATACCAAACTGCTTCTATTATTAGATGGGCTATTTATAGAAGGAGGAGCATTTATCCTATTATTTGTAAAACCAGATTTTATTCTATTTGGAATAGTACTAATCGTTTACCCTTTTCTATTAAGGCTAACAATTGGTAAAGTAGAAGAAGATATAAACAGCTACCCTATACGCTAATAGAAATAAAAATAAGGCAACTAATGAAACCCTCCTTACAACAATATTATAATTAAAAGACTTTTATATTCATCTAACAAAACCAAAAATTCCCCCGAACATTTTAACAACTACAAAAATCACTACCAATTATCCATGGGAATTTTCACCAAATTATTTAGCAGAAAAAAAAACGTAATAAAGCGCGGAAATAACCCCGATGTTTACAACATGACCAGCGAAAATGAAAGGATGAACTGGAGCATGGAAAAAGCAAGGCTTACTTTTCATTATTTCCAAGATTGTTTACAAAACCCAAAAGCAGGGCAAGAACATTTTTCTATAAAAGCGCGTATTGAAGACAATGGAAAAACAGAACACATTTGGTTGATGGAACCAACTTTCGATGCTGAGGGTAATATTTTTGGTGTTGTAGGTAATACCCCTATTTATGTTAAAAATATATGTTTACATCAAAAAATAGGTGTAACTAAAGAATTTATATCGGACTGGATGCTAATGGAAAACAGAAGACTTATTGGTGGTTATACCATAAGAACTATAAGAGAAGGCTTAAGTACCAATCAACTAAAAGATTTTGACCGCAGCGTAGGCGGAATGAAAATAGATGCGGGAGAAGATTATTTCCTAACCAACTTAGAGACTCCCGAAGGAGCTATTCTTTCCTTAGAAGAAACCTATAACCAAAAAAATATTACTGCAGCACTGGATTGTAAAGACTTTACAAAAGAAGCAGAATTACTTCTCCAAAAATCTATGAATACCATTTTGGATGATGCCCTTATAACCAATACTGCCAAAGCCCTTAAATCTTCTTTTATTCTTGGTCTAGAAGAAAATGGTTTTCCAAATTTAATGGGAGTTAAAAGAGCTTTTAAAAGATTTAAAATAACAGAGAAACACTATATTATTACTCAGTTTTGCTATCATACGGACGGAACTACATCTATACAAAAATTTCATACCTATAAAAATGATTTGGATTGGAAAGTTCTAGGAATGGAAGATTAGTTAGTTTATACCATTTTAAAATAGCCCTGAGATTCTTTTAAGTTATTCTTATCTTTCCAAGACCCCGAGAAAAACACTTTTCTATACTGGTATCTTAATAATGAATAATGAATACAAAATCGCATATTTTAGTAAATGGTCATAAGCATGTAGTCTACCAATCCAATGCTTTATCCCAAAAAGAATTAATTAAACAAAGTGCCGCTTTCTATAATTTTTTAAATCAAAGAAGATCGATAAGAGAATACGCAGATACCGCCGTTCCTAAAAAAGTCATAGAAGCTTTACTTAAGACAGCTTCCAGTGCTCCTTCTGGAGCACATAAACAACCATGGACTTTTTGCGCAGTGTCTAACCCCGCATTAAAAACAAAAATTAAAGAAGCTGCAGAAGCGGAAGAAAAAGAAAGCTACAAAAGTAGAATGAGTGACCGCTGGAAAAAAGATTTAGAGCCTTTAGGAACAAACATGCATAAGCCTTTTTTAGAAGTTGCTCCTTGGCTAATCATCGTTTTTAAAAAAGTCCATGAGGTTGGAGAAAGTGGAGAAAAAATGAATAACTACTATGTAAACGAATCGGTAGGTATTGCCTGTGGTATGCTTATTACAGCTATACATAATGCTGGTTTAGTAACATTAACCCATACGCCTAGCCCGATGAATTTTTTAGCAAAACTTTTAAATAGGCCAAGTAATGAAAGGGCATTCTTACTATTGCCTATTGGTTACCCAAAATCTCCTACCTATGTCCCAGATATAGAAAGAAAACCTCTGGACGAAATAGCTGTATTTTACGAGTAAAAACAAAGAAAGGTTTCTTGTGAGCTAGAAACCTTTCTTTGTTATAAACTTCTCTTAATTTTTATTCTAATACTTGAGGTAAAAACACTTCAGCCATCATACAACGAGCACTACCCCCACCGCAGGTTTCAATTGTTTCCAAAGAACTATGAATTATTTCGCAGTATTTCTCCATACTTTTAATTTGCGTTTGCGTCAAGGAGTTATAAGCAGCAGAACTCATTACTAAGTACCTTTTATCATCCGCACCTAAAACCTGCAACATATTGCCCGCAAAATGATGGATTTGCTCTTCTGTAATAGCAATTATTTCTTTTCCGTCTTCTTTTAAATGCTGAACTACATTTTTTCTTTCTTTTTTATCATCGATAGAATCTAAACAAATAACAGAAAAATTCTCTGCCAAACACATCATTACATTGGTATGATATATTAGCATACGTTTATCTTCTACGGATTGATATGCATTAAAAATAACAGGCAAATAATCAAAATCTTCACAAAACTCAATGATTAGTTCCTCATTGGCTCTATCAGACAAAGCACAATATGCTTTTTTGTTTACACGATCCAATAGTAAGCTACCCGTTCCTTCTAAAAAAATGCCATCTTCCTCTGCTGAAGTATAATCCATTACACTTTCTATAACAAAACCTTTCTCCTCTAATGCATCTAAAATATCCTCCCGACGTTCGTTACGCCTGTTCTCGGCAAACATAGGGTATATACCTACCCTACCATCTGCATGGAAAGAAACCCAATTGTTCGGAAAAATAGAATCTGGAGTATCTGGTGTTTTTGTGTCGTCTATAACTATTACTTGTACTCCTTTACCTCTTAGCGCTATTACAAAATTATCAAACTCCTTTTGGGCGTTTTCTATAACAGTAGCACTATTAAGGTCTATATCTTCTTGAAAATAATTATTTACCGCTGTTTGCTCGTTTTTACGAAAGTTAACTGGGCGAATCATTAAAATGGTGTTGGATATTTGCATCATCTATTCTCGTATTAATGGTAATGTACTACAACGTAATAACCCTTCTTGCTTTGCAATTTGGGAATACGCAATTTCTTCTACAGTAAAACCTTGTTCTTTTAACCAAGTGTTTAACCTTAGAAAACTCTTTTCTGAAACTATCACTTCTGGTGAAATAGAAAAAACGTTACTAAACATTTGATACATTTCATCTGCTGTAATTTCGAAAATATTTTCTGGCCCAAAGAAATTTACCAACCATTGGTATTCTTCTTCGACCAAAAATCCGTTTTTATGTAAAATTGCTTTTCCCTGACCTATTGGCTGAAAACAACAATCTAAATGTAATGCATTTTCTCTCGCATTCTTAGACTTTCGCAACTCAAAAGACTTTATTATCTTTTCTGGGAAAAGTTTGGTAATAAAGTCTACCGCTGCCTTATTCGTCCTTGCAGTTATATGTTCTGGGTAGTCATCTGCTGTATATGTACCTATAAAAATATAATCATTCCAGGGCATTACATCTCCTCCTTCTACATGAACATCTTCTGGAGGCCTAATAATATTCTTTTCTGGAATCTTATCTAAAACATGAAGTATGGCATCAATCTCTTTCTCTCTATCTGGAAGAATGTTTGCTAAGATTAATTTATCTTCTATTGCAAAAGCTATATCCCTAGAAAATATTTGATTACAATTTTCTATAACTTCCGGTCTGTATATTGTAACATTATACTTTTCTAAAACTTCTGCAAAACCCTCCATTTCTGTTACCATATCTTCTTCAACAGGATACGTTCCTGCTAAAATATGTTCTAAAGATTTTGGATCATAGGTTTCTTCTGGTTTAGGAGTAGGTCCACAGCTTTTTGCAGTACCCAAAACCACTTCTTTTAACCTAGCGGTTTCATCTTTTACATTAAGTATAAGCATAATTCAAAAATTTGTGCAAATATAGAATTACTTTATCAGGGTAAAAAAAATGTTCATTTAAAAATTAAATGAACATTTTTTTAAGAATACCGTAATTTATTACCTTTTTTCTACACTTACAAAAGGTCTTAAATTTTCTCCTGTATATATTTGTCTTGGCCTACCAATTGGTTCTCCGTTTAATCGCATTTCTCTCCACTGTGCAATCCAACCTGGCAATCTTCCTAATGCGAACATAACTGTAAACATTTCTGTTGGTATACCTAAAGCTCTGTATATAATTCCGGAGTAAAAATCTACATTTGGATACAATTTTCTTTCTACAAAATATGGATCTTCTAGCGCTTCTTTCTCTAAACCTTTAGCTATTTCTAAAATTGGGTCATCTATACCTAAATCTGCAAGTACTTCATCTGCTGCAACTTTTATTATCTTTGCTCTAGGGTCAAAATTCTTATAAACCCTATGTCCAAAGCCCATTAATCTAAATGGATCATTTTTATCTTTAGCTTTAGCCATATATTTTTTAGTATCGCCTCCATCAGCTTCAATAGCTTCTAACATTTCTAAAACTGCCTGATTTGCTCCACCATGTAAAGGTCCCCATAGAGCTGAAATACCCGCAGATAAAGAAGCGAATAATCCGGCATGCGAAGATCCAACTATACGTACTGTAGAAGTAGAACAGTTTTGTTCGTGATCCGCATGTAGTATTAATAGTTTATCTAAAGCTTCTATAACTACCTTATTTTTTTGATATTCATGTGTAGGTTTTTTAAACATCATTTTATGAATATTTTCTACATAACCTAAAGAGTCATCTCCGTAATCTAAAGGCAAACCTTTCTTTTTACGCATACTCCATGCTACTAATACAGGAAACTTTGCCAAGATTCTAACAATTGCATGATACATCTCCTTCTCTGACCCAACATTTACAGACGTTGGATTAAAAGCAATAAGCGCACTTGTTAAGGAAGACAATACTCCCATTGGGTGGGCAGATTTCGGAAAACCATCCAAAATCTTTTTCATCTCCTCATCGACATTAGATTCCTCTTTTATATCTGCATGAAATTGATTTAATCGTTCCGTATTTGGCAATTCTCCAAAAATTAATAAATATGCTACTTCTAAAAAATCTGCTTTTTCTGCTAACTCTTCAATAGAATATCCTCTATATCTTAGAATCCCTTTTTCTCCGTCTAAATATGTAATAGCACTTTCGCAAGAACCTGTATTCTTATACCCAGGATCAATGGTTATTAATCCATTAGAAGATGTTCTTAATGTTTTAATGTCTATTGCTAGTTCATTCTCTGTTCCTTTAATTACAGGAAACTCATATCTCTTTCCGTTATATTCTAAAATTGCTTTGTCTGACATCTCTCTATTCTAATTTTTAGTGCTTCGTAAATCTACAAAAATCCTAGGATTTTAACAATTATAAAAATACCAAAACCTTTGTCTTAAACCTTTTTTCAACATGTTCCCTAAAAAAATCAAAAAAAAACATCTTAATTATTATTGATTTATTGAATAGAGTAATTTATAATATTCATCTACTGATTTTTCCCAAGTGAATCGCTTGTTTTTTGCATTATCTTGAATTCTTTTCCATCGGGGTCTTTCCTTATCATAAATGGACAATGCAGTATCAAAAATGGAAAGCATATTTTTAATTTTCTCATTATAAGAAGCGCCATCAAAACTAAAGCCTGTTTTTAAATGTTCGACAGTATCTTTTAGTCCTCCTGTATGGTGCACTAGGCATGGGTTACCATTTCGCATTGCTAACATTTGACTAATTCCACAGGGCTCAAATAAACTTGGCATAAAATACAAATCTGTCTCCAGATAAATTGCGTCTATTACATCTTCTGATTGGCCATTAATAAATATGAAATTTTTATTCTCATAACTTATCTTACGAAAGAGGCTTTCGTAATCTGGCGCTCCTGTCCCTAAAAGAATAAAAACACCATTAATTTTATCTAGTTTTTTTAAAATCTCAACAAAAGCTTCTGGTGATTTTTTAAAAAAATAAAATTTTTGTTCTGTTAAACGGGCTACACTAGAGCAAATAAAACTTGGTGGCTCCGTTAAATATTTTACAATCTTTTCTCCCGTATGCGCTAAAAAGTCAGCCTTATATTTTTTAGATTCTTCTTGTAACCATTTAAAAATAGCATTAACCGTTACAAGATAGAGCTTCCCTTTTTCTGCTACTCTAATATTTTTATAGTTAGACCCGTTTAGAATCCCAACTAAACGTCCTTCATTATTTGCTTTAAGCAAATCTTTTTCTAATCCTTCACCGCCGATAAACTCTGGAGGTCTACTAGCCTTAAGAATATCTTCTTTATAAGATGGAGACACAGTATGTACTACATCGGCAAAACGAATACCTACTGCCATTAAATTAACACAATCTTGATAACGATAATCCATTAAAACTTCTTTATCAAACGGAAAATCTGGAAACCAGTTTCTTAAAGAAGAGTAGTTATTTTCAAAAGGGCGAATACCTTGAATTGCTAAATTATGAATACTATACACAAATCTAATTTTCTCTAAAACTTTATAGCCTCTATGAAACTTTTTAAGAAACAGTATTAAACTGGTATGCCAATCATGCATATGAACAATATCTAACTTCCCAAATGCTTCAATTTTTATAGCCTCAGCAACAGCGGTACAAAAAATGAAGTACTTTATTGCATCTGTATAAAAAGGCTCTGTAGGATCGTTATGGTATATATGTGCTATATCTCCGGCTTCTATCTCTGGATGATGTATTACATAGTGGTGAATATTCCTAAATTTCTTTTTTGGAGTCACCTCATAGAGTTCCGCTGTATATGTAGTACCTCTTAAATTAAAAGTTAAGGTGGTCTTTAATGTTTCGTTCTGGTGCAATCTAGAATAAGCTGGGACTACAACATGAACTTTATCTCCTCGAGAAGAAATTTGCCTAGGAACATCCCGAACAACATCTCCCATTCCACCTGCTTTGCAATTATACAGAGCATCATTTTCCGCTGCAACAAAAAGAAAATTATTCATAAATGTAATACGTAGGTTTAATTAAACAGTTATTATAAAAAGGTAGGTAATCTTAGGGGTTATCCAAAAAAAAAGCCTCTCTATTATTTAGAAAGGCTTTTTTTTAATGTTTTATCTACAATTACTTTACTTTAAAAGCCTTTTCTTGTGGATAGTAAGCTGTACTTCCTAATTCCTCTTCAATTCTAAGAAGTTGATTATACTTCGCCATTCTATCTGAACGAGAAGCGGAACCTGTTTTAATTTGACCACAATTAAGTGCCACAGCTAAATCTGCAATAGTATTATCTTCTGTTTCGCCAGAACGGTGAGACATTACAGAAGTATACCCCGCATTTTTGGCCATATTTACAGCTGCAATAGTTTCTGTCAATGATCCTATTTGGTTCACTTTTATTAAGATAGAATTTGCTATTCCGTTTTCTATTCCTTTTGCTAAACGTTCCACATTAGTAACAAATAAATCATCTCCTACTAACTGAACTTTATCTCCGATTTTTTCTGTTAGAGATTTCCATCCATCCCAGTCGTTTTCATCCATCCCATCTTCAATAGAAAGAATTGGGTATTTAGCGGATAAATCTGCTAAATATTGCGCTTGCTCCTCTGAAGTACGTATAACGCCTTTATCTCCTTCAAACTTGGTATAATCATACTTTCCATCTACATAAAATTCCGCAGAAGCACAATCTAAGGCTATCATTACATCATCTCCTAATTTATAACCAGCTTTATCTACTGCTTTTGCAATAGTATCTAAAGCATCTTCTGTTCCACCCGCTAAGTTTGGAGCAAAACCACCTTCATCACCTACTGCAGTGCTTAAACCTCTGTCGTGTAATACTTTCTTAAGGTTATGAAATATCTCTGTACCCATTTGCATAGCATGAGTGAAATTTTTTGCCTTAACTGGCATAATCATAAACTCTTGAAAAGCTATAGGAGCATCAGAGTGCGAACCTCCATTTATAATATTCATCATTGGTACTGGCAATGTGTTTGCACTTACACCACCAACGTATCTATATAATGACATTCCCAATTCATTTGCTGCTGCTTTTGCTGCTGCTAAAGAAACACCCAAAATAGCATTTGCCCCTAATTTAGATTTGTTAGGCGTACCGTCTAACTCTATCATAGTTTGATCAATTAAGTTTTGATCAAAAACAGACATTCCTAAAACTTCTTGAGCTATGGTTATATTTACATTATTTACAGCCTTTAAGACTCCCTTACCCATGAAAGTATTACCACCATCACGTAGCTCAACAGCCTCATGTTCTCCCGTAGATGCTCCAGAAGGAACTGCAGCTCTACCCATTATTCCATTTTCCGTAATTACATCAACTTCTACTGTTGGGTTACCTCTTGAATCTAAAATTTGTCTTGCGTGTACACTTAGAATAATACTCATGTGTTATTGTTTTTTATTGTTTTAAAATCTATTTCACAAAGATACAAAACCCTATTTTTTTACCCTTATTTCAGAGGAGATATTAGCTCTAAAATAACGATTATTTAAACTAAAAATCGACTATTTGTTATTTCTGAATCATTTCAAAAAATTCATCAAAAAGGTAATCCGAATCATGTGGTCCCGGACTAGCTTCTGGATGATACTGCACTGAAAAAACCTGCTTATTTTTCATCCGAATTCCAGCAACAGTTTGGTCATTTAAATGCTCGTGGGTAATTTCTAAATCTGTATTTGCTTCTGTCTCTTCTCTATTAATAGCAAAACCATGATTTTGAGAAGTAATCTCTCCTTTACCTGTTATCAGATTTAATACAGGATGATTTATCCCCCTATGTCCATTATGCATTTTATAAGTAGAAACCCCATTAGCAAGAGCTATTACTTGATGCCCTAGGCAGATACCAAAAAGTGGTTTGTTACTTTGAATTAGACCTTTTGCGGTTTCAATAGCATCTACAAGTGGTTCTGGATCTCCAGGACCATTAGATATAAAATAACCATCGGGATTCCAGGCTGCCATATCAACATAACTAGTATTATAAGGGTATACCTTAATATATGCGTCTCTTTTTGCTAAATTTCTAAGAATATTTTTTTTAATACCTATATCTAATGCTGAAATTTTATATTTTGCATTTTCATCTCCATAGAAATAAGCTTCTTTTGTAGAAACCTTAGAGGCCAACTCTAACCCCTCCATACTAGGAACTTCTGACAGTTTCTGTTTTACAACATCTAAGTTATCAACATCCGTAGTAATTACAGCGTTCATTGCTCCGTTATCTCTTATATAACTAACCAAAGCTCTTGTGTCTACATCTGAAATAGCAAACAAATTACTATCGTTCAAAAAATCCTCTAAACTTTTATCTGCTAAATCACGAGAATATTCGTAGCTAAAATTTTTACAAATAAGACCCGATATTTTTATAGAATCTGACTCAACTTCTTCTACATTAGTTCCGTAATTACCAATATGAGCATTTGTAGTTACCATTAACTGTCCAAAATAAGAAGGGTCTGTAAAAATTTCTTGGTAACCAGTCATACCTGTATTAAAACAAACTTCTCCAAAAGAAGTTCCTTCTTTATTTCCTACAGATTTTCCATGAAAAATTGTCCCATCAGCTAATAGTATTATTGCCTTTTTCTTTGCCTGATATTTCATTGACTTAATTATATATTTTTATTTATAAACATAAAAAAAAAGGATAAGCTATTACTAGCTTATCCTTTTTTTATTAAATATTTCTATAAACATACTATTCTTCTGAATCGTCTGTTTTAGTTTCTGCAACAGCTACTGGAGGAGTATCCTCCTTTTTAGTTCTACCTCTACGAGTAGATTTCTTTTTAGCTGGCTTACCTGCATTATAAAGCTCGTTAAAATCAACTAACTCTATCATTGCCATATCCGCGTTATCTCCAAGACGATTACCTAGTTTAATAATTCTAGTATAACCACCTGGTCTATCTGCAACTTTTTCTGCTACTTCACTAAATAAAGTTGTAACAGCAAACTTGTCTCTTAAATTCTTAAAAACAATACGTCTGTTATGCGTTCCTTTATGTACAGTCTTATTATTCTCTGCTTTAGACTTTGTTATTAAAGGTTCTACAAACTGCTTTAAAGCTTTTGCTTTAGCAACTGTTGTATTGATTCTTTTATGTTCAATTAAGGAACAAGCCATATTAGCTAACATTGCTTTTCTGTGAGCAGCTTTTCTTCCTAAATGATTAACTTTTTTACCGTGTCTCATTATTTTATTCTATTTTCTTCCTTATCAGAGATTTTCTCTTCTAACAGAAGTAAAATTAATCTTTATCTAATTTATACTTGGATAAGTCCATTCCGAAACTTAATCCTTTATTGATTACAAGCTCTTCTAACTCAGTTAAAGACTTTTTACCAAAGTTTCTAAACTTCATTAAATCGTTTTTATTAAAAGAAACTAAATCTCCTAATGTATCTACTTCCGCAGCTTTTAAACAATTTAATGCTCTGACAGAAAGATCCATATCCACAAGCTTAGTTTTCAACAACTGACGCATGTGTAATGACTCTTCATCATAAGTTTCTGTTTGAGCAATCTCATCTGCCTCAAGAGTGATTCTTTCGTCAGAAAATAACATAAAGTGATGTATTAATACTTTAGCTCCTTCTGTTAAAGCATCTTTAGGGTGAATTGATCCATCAGTAACAATTTCGAAAACTAATTTCTCGTAATCTGTTTTTTGTTCAACTCTAAAGTTCTCAATGCTATACTTAACGTTCTTTATAGGTGTAAAAATAGAATCTATTGCAATAGTACCTAAAGCAACCCCAGATTTCTTATTTTCTTCCGCTGGAACATATCCTCTACCCTTATCAATTGTAATTTCCATATTGATACTAACTTTAGCATCTAAATTACAAATTACTAAATCAGGATTTAACACTTGGTAACCAGAAATAAACTTCTGAAAATCACCTGCAGTCAATTGATCTTTTCCACTAATAGAAATTGAAACAACTTCGGCTTCAGAATCTTCTATTTGCTTTTTAAAACGTACTTGTTTTAAATTTAATATTATTTCGGTAACGTCTTCAACAACACCCGGAATAACAGAAAACTCATGCTCTACTTTATCAATTCTAACAGAAGTAATTGCATAACCTTCTAATGACGAAAGTAATACCCTTCTTAATGCATTCCCAACCGTTAATCCATAACCTGGTTCTAAAGGGCGAAATTCAAATTTGCCTTCAAAATCAGAGGAATCGATCATTATTACTTTATCGGGTTTCTGAAAATTAAATAATGCCATATTGGATTGGTGTTGTTTATTTAGAGTATAACTCGACTATTAATTGTTCTTTGATATTCTCTGGAATCTGCATTCTTTCTGGCACAGAAACAAAAGTTCCTAGCTTAGTTTCAGTATTCCAAGTCATCCATTCATAAACATTGTTACTTGAAGACAATGCATCTTGAATAGTTTGTAAAGATTTAGATTTTTCTCTAACACCAACAACATCACCAGGCTTTAATGAATAAGAAGGTATATTTACCAACTCTCCATTTACTGTGATATGTCTGTGCGATACTAACTGTCTAGCTCCTCTTCTAGAGTTAGAGATACCCATTCTAAAAACTACGTTATCTAACCTAGCTTCACATAATTGAAGTAATACTTCACCGGTAACTCCTTTACTACTATTTGCCTTAGCAAATATACCTCTAAACTGACGCTCTAATATACCGTAAGTATATTTAGCTTTTTGCTTCTCCATTAACTGAACAGCGTACTCTGATTTTTTTCCACGACGACGGTTATTTCCGTGTTGCCCTGGAGGGTAATTTTTCTTTTCAAAAGACTTATCGTCTCCAAAAATCGCTTCTCCGAACTTACGAGCGATTTTACTTTTTGGTCCTGTATATCTTGCCATCTTCTTAAAATTTGAAAGTGTGATTATGAATTAAGGCTTATCCTTCGATAATCGTAACTACACGTTTCTATGAAATATTAATTTAATTAAACTCTTCTTCTCTTAGGAGGTCTACAACCATTATGTGGCATTGGAGTAACATCAATTATTTCTGTTACTTCTATACCTGCATTATGAATAGAACGAATAGCAGATTCTCTACCATTTCCTGGTCCTTTAACGTAAACTTTTACCTTTCTAAGACCTGCTTCATGAGCAACTTTAGAACAATCTTCAGCAGCTACTTGAGCAGCATAAGGAGTATTCTTTTTTGAACCTCTAAAACCAAGTTTACCCGCAGACGACCAAGAGATTACATCTCCCTTTTTATTTGTCAACGAAATAATGATATTGTTAAAAGAAGCAGTAACGTGAGCTTCACCCACAGACTCTACTATAACTTTACGTTTCTTAGTAGATTTAGCATTTGCTTTTGCCATAATACCTAATTATTATTTAGTTGCTTTTTTCTTGTTCGCAACTGTTTTTCTCTTTCCTTTTCTAGTTCTAGAGTTATTCTTAGTCCTTTGACCTCTTAAAGGCAACCCTGATCTATGACGTATTCCTCTATAACATCCAATATCCATTAGACGTTTGATGTTCAACTGAGTTTCAGAACGCAATTCTCCTTCTATAGTAAAAGAAGAAACCGCCTCTCTAATACGACCAATTTCATCATCATTCCAGTCAGATACTTTTGTATCCTCACTTACCTGAGCTATTTGTAAAATCTCTTTAGCTCTACTGTTACCAATTCCAAAAATGTAAGTTAAGGCAATTACGCCTCTTTTTTGTTTTGGTATGTCTATACCTGCAATTCTTGCCATAACTATCCTTGTCTTTGTTTAAATCTAGGATTCTTTTTGTTGATTACATACAACCTGCCTTTTCTTCGCACAATTTTGCACTCGGCACTTCTCTTTTTTATTGATGCTCTAACTTTCATCTTTCTATCTTAATATCTATAAGTGATTCTAGCCTTACTTAAATCATAAGGACTCATTTCTAATTTAACTTTATCGCCTGGAAGCAATTTTATATAATGCATACGCATTTTACCAGAAATATGAGCCGTTACTACATGTCCGTTCTCCAACTCTACTCTAAACATCGCATTGGATAATGCTTCGATTATAGAGCCATCTTGTTCTATTGCTGCTTGTTTAGCCATAAATTATGCTACTTTTCTGTTTTTACCAGATTTCATTAAACCGTCGTAATGTCTGTTTAATAAATATGAATTTACTTGTTGAACCGTATCTATAGCCACACCAACCATAATTAATAGTGATGTCCCTCCATAAAACATTGCCCAACCTGCCTGTACATCCATAAGTTTTACAACAATTGCCGGTAATACAGCCAGCAAAGCTAAAAATATAGATCCAGGTAACGTAATTAATGACATGATTTTATCTAAAAAATCTCCGGTTTCTTTTCCAGGACGTGTTCCAGGTATAAATCCACCACTTCTTTTTAAATCATCTGCCATTTTATTTGTTGGAACAGTAATGGCCGTATAGAAATAAGTGAAGATTATTATTAAGAAAGCAAATAACAAGTTATAAGCCCATCCAAATATATCTGCAAACTGTACTTGCATCCATTGCCCTGCTGCTGTATCATCAAAAGCCTGCCCAATCAATCCCGGTACAAACATAATTGCTTGTGCAAATATAATTGGCATTACACCAGAAGCATTAAGCTTTAATGGAATATACTGTCTAGAACCTGCAACATTCTTTTCATAACCACCAGAAGCAGTTCTTCTAGCATATTGTACTGGTATTTGACGAGTAGCCATTACCAATAAAATACAAGCTAATATTACTAAGAACCACACTATAACTTCTACAAGGATAAACATAAGCCCACCATTGTTATTCGTAGTTCTTGACACAAATTCCTGAACAAATGATTGTGGCATTGTTGCAATAATACCAATCATAATCAACAGAGAAATACCATTCCCAATTCCCTTATCTGTAATTTTTTCTCCCAACCACATTGCAAAAACACAGCCTGTTACAAGTATTATTACCGCAGGAACCATAAAATCTAGTCCTTTCCCTAAAACAAAAGCACTATCCTGCACTCCAAAAGCACCCAATCCATATAAATATGCTGGAGCCTGCACAATACATATACCTATAGTCAACCATCTCGTAATCTGATTAATTGTTTTCCTTCCACTCTCTCCTTCTTTTTGGAGTTTCTGAAGATAAGGAATAGCAATACCCATTAACTGTACCACAATGGAAGCTGATATATAAGGCATAATTCCTAGTGCAAAAATGGAAGCCTTTGCAAAGGCACCACCAGTAAAGGCATTAAGCAAACTAAATATACCTTGATCCGTACTAGAAGCCAACTGCCCTAATTGATTTGTATCAATTCCAGGAATAGTTATTTGGCAACCAAAACGATAAACCAACAAAAGACCTAAGGTAATAAGTATTCTATTCCTTAGCTCTTCTATCTTCCAAATATTGGATAATGTTTCGAAAAAATTCTTCATAGTGTCTCTTCTATTCTTATAAACTTATAGCTTCACCACCAGCTGCTTCAATAGCTGCTTTTGCTGTTGCCGTAAATTTATGAACTGATATTTTAAGGGAAGCTTTTAATTCACCACCTCCTAATATCTTTACTAAATCATTTTTACCTACTAGACCGTTTTCAATTAAAGAATCAAAAGTAACCTCATCTTTAATAACTTTCTTCTCTACTAATTCTTGCAGTGTAGAAAGATTAATTCCTTGATACTCTTTACGGTTAATGTTGGTAAAACCAAATTTAGGAACACGTCTTTGTAATGGCATTTGACCACCTTCAAAACCTATTTTCTTAGAATAACCAGATCTAGATTTTGCACCTTTATGTCCTCTAGCTGCAGTACCACCTTTACCTGACCCTTGACCTCTACCTATACGCTTTCCGTCTCTATTAATAGACCCTTCAGCTGGTTTTAGATTACTTAAATTCATTACACTAATTGTATATTAAGCTTCCTCTGTAGAAACTAAGTGTTTAACTTTATTTATCATTCCTAGAACACTTGGAGTCGCATCATGCTCAACTACCTGTCCTATTCTCTTCAAACCAAGGGCCTCTAAAGTTCTCTTTTGGTTTTGTGGTCTTTTAATACCACTACGTAATTGTTTTACTTTAATCTTTGTCATAATATCCTTCTATTACTAACCTTTAAAAACTTTTTCTAAAGAAACACCTCTTTCTTGAGCTATTGTCTTAGCATCCCTTAATTGTAACAAAGCATCAAAAGTTGCTTTTACAACATTATGTGGGTTAGAAGATCCTTGAGATTTTGACAATACGTCTTGCACCCCAACTGCTTCTAAAACTGCTCTAACTGCACCACCTGCAATAACACCAGTACCATGAGAAGCTGGCTGAATATAAACTCTAGCTCCACCAAATTTACCTTTTTGCTCATGAGGAACAGTCCCCTTAATCAATGGTATACGAACTAAGTTCTTTTTAGCATCTTCAATTGCCTTAGCAATTCCAGTTGCAACTTCCTTAGATTTACCAAGACCGTGTCCTACAACACCGTTTTCATCACCAACAACAACTATCGCTGAAAAGCCAAAAGCTCTACCACCTTTAGTTACTTTAGTAACCCTTTGTATACCTACTAATCTATCTTTTAAGTCTAAACCTCCCGGCTTAACTGTTTCTACGTTTTTATATTTCTGAAACATAATGCTAATTAGAATTTAAGTCCTGCTTCTCTTGCGCCTTCCGCTAAAGATTTTACTCTACCATGGTATAAATTTCCTCCTCTATCAAAAGCAACTTTATCAACACCTGCCTTTAAAGATTTTTCTGCTATAGCCTTACCAACAAGACCAGCAATTTCAGTTTTACTTCCCTTAGAGTCTACGTCTTTATCTCTAGAAGATGCAGCTGCCAAGGTAACACCTTTAACATCATCAATCAACTGAGCGTAAATTTCATTATTACTTCTAAAAATTGAAAGCCTAGGTCTTCCAGCCGTTCCAGAAGAAACTTTTCGTATTCTTCTACGAATTCTATATTTTCTTTGTGTCTTTGATAACTTCATAATACTTTTATTAAGCTGATTTACCGGCTTTTCTTCTTAAAATTTCTCCAACAAACTTAACTCCTTTTCCTTTGTAAGGTTCTGGCTTACGCAAAGATCTTATTTTTGCAGCTATTTGACCAACCAATTGCTTATCAAAAGAGGTTAATTTAACTATTGGATTTTTTCCCTTATTAGATATAGTTTCTACCTTAACTTCTGGAGCCAAATTAATAACTATATTATGTGAAAAACCTAAAGCTAATTCTAATTTTTGCCCTTGATTACTTGCTCTATAACCAACACCAACTAACTCAAGTTCTTTAGTCCATCCTGTAGACACACCATTAACCATATTCAAAACTAATGATCTATAAAGACCATGTTTTGCTTTACTTTCTTTAGAATCTGATGGTCTTGTTACAAAAACTTGCCCATCCTCTACTTTCACCTCTACAGTTGAAAACTCTTGGGTTAATTCCCCCAATTTACCTTTTACAGCAATAACATTATCTTTAACCTCTACGGTTACGCCTTCTGGAATTGCTACTGGATTATTACCTATTCTAGACATTTTCTAAATCTTTTTTATTAATATACGTAGCATAAAACTTCACCACCTACATTTTCAGTTTTGGCTTGCTTACTTGTCATTACTCCATGCGAAGTAGAAATAATTGCAACACCTAATCCATTAAGAACTCTAGGCAAATCCACCGATCCAGAATACTTACGTAAACCTGGCTTACTAACACGCTGTAATTTTTTAATTACAGGCTCTTTAGTTACCTTATTATATTTTAAGGCTATTTTAATTGAACCTTGTACTTTATCTTCTTGGAATTTATAACTTAAAATATACCCTTGATCGAATAATATTTTAGTTATTTCTTTCTTAACATTAGAAGCAGGTATCTCTACCACTCTATGCCCAGCTCTACTGGCATTTCTAATTCTTGTTAAATAATCTGCTATAGTATCTGTTACCATATATATTAAATTGCGGAGACGGTTTTTGATATCATCATCAAACCTGAAACCAGTTTATACTTATTCTACCAGCTAGCTTTTCTAACACCAGGTATTAAACCTTGGTTAGCCATTTCTCTAAAAGTAACCCTTGAAACACCAAAAGTCCTCATATACCCTTTAGGTCTACCAGTTAACTTACAGCGATTATGCATACGCACTGGTGATGCATTTTTTGGCAACTTTTGCAAACCTTCGTAATCTCCAGCCTCTTTCAAAGCTTTCCTTTTCTCAGCATATTTAGCAACAGTCTTTGCCCTTTTTCTTTCACGGGCCTTCATTGATTCTTTAGCCATACTAGTTCTTTTTAAAAGGTAATCCTAATTCTGTTAATAATGATTTTGCTTCTTTATCTGTATCTGCAGAAGTTACAAAAGTAATATCCATTCCGTTAATTCTATTGATTTTATCAATATTAATTTCAGGAAAAATAATTTGTTCTGTAATACCTAAGCTATAATTTCCTCTACCATCAAAACCAGTGGCCTTAATGCCCTGAAAATCACGCACTCGCGGCAAAGCACTTGTCACTAATCTATCCAAAAATTCGTACATTCTTTCTCCACGTAAAGTAACTTTTGCACCAATTGGCATCCCTTTACGTAATTTAAAAGAAGCAACATCCTTTTTTGATAGAGTAGATACAGCTTTTTGTCCTGTAATAATAGTCATCTCATCAACTGCATGATCAATCAACTTTTTATCAGCAACCGCAGCACCAACGCCTCTACTTACAACTATCTTTTGTAATTTAGGAACCTGCATTACATTCGTGTAACCAAATTCCTCTTTTAGAGCGCTAACAATACGCTCTCTATATTCCGTTTTTAATCTTGCAACGTAAGCCATAACTAAATTACTTCCTTAGATTTTTTAGAAACTCTCGCTTTTTTTCCATCTTTAATTTCATAACCTACTCTTGTAGTTTCGCCAGTTTTGGCATCCACTAAAGAAAGATTAGAAATATGAATAGGAGCTTCTTTTTTAACAATTCCTCCTTGAGGATTCTTTGCACTAGGCTTTTCATGTTTAGACACCATATTAGCACCTTCAACAATCGCCTTATTCTTTTCCACATTAACACTTAAAACTTTACCTTCTGTACCTTTATGGTCACCAGCAGTAATTTTTACAGTATCTCCTGTTTTTATTTTTAATTTTTTCATTGTACTGAATATATTATAGTACCTCAGGGGCTAATGATACGATCTTCATAAATTGTCTATCACGAAGTTCTCTAGCCACAGGCCCAAAGACACGTGTACCTCTCATCTCTCCTGTTGGGTTTAACAACACACACGCATTATCATCAAAACGTATATATGAACCATCAGGCCTTCTAACTTCCTTCTTAGTTCTAACAACTACTGCTGTAGAAACTGCTCCTTTTTTAATACCACCATTTGGAGTTGCCTCTTTAACAGTAACAACGATTTTATCGCCTATAGAAGCATATCTTCTTTTTGTACCACCGAGAACTCGAATAGTCAAAACTTCTTTTGCTCCGGTATTATCCGCTACCTTTAGTCTAGATTCTTGTTGTAACATATTATTTAGCTCTTTCTAAGATTTCTACTAATCTCCAACACTTATTCTTGCTCAAAGGACGAGTTTCCATAATTTTGACTTTATCGCCAATATTACAATCGTTCTTTTCATCGTGCGCAACATATTTCTTTGTCTTTAACACGAACTTACCGTACATAGGATGCTTAACTCTTTTAACTTCAGCAACAACAATAGATTTCTCCATTTTATCACTAGTTACAACTCCTACTCTTTCTTTTCTTAAGTTTCTTTTTTCCATAAAGCAGAACCAGTTATTGGTTGTCCCTATTAGTTAATTCCGTAGCCAATTTAGCTACTGTTCTTCTAACTTTTCTTATTTGAAGTGGATTCTCTAAAGGCGTTACAAAATGTGCAATCTTTAAATCAGCATGAAGTTTTTTTAACTCCACCAACTTCACCGTAAGTTCCTGGTCAGACAATTCTTTTATTTCTTGTTTTTTCATGATTCCTACGTTTATTTCTCTTCAGTATAATCTCTAGCAACTATAAACTTCGTTTTTACCGGCAATTTCTGTGCCGCTAAACGCAATGCTTCTTTAGCTATATCTATTGACACTCCTGCTATTTCAAATAAAACTCTACCTGGCTTCACAACAGCTACGAAATATTCTGGAGCACCTTTACCCTTACCCATACGTACTTCTAATGGCTTTTTTGTAATAGGCTTATCCGGAAATATCTTAATCCATAACTGACCTTCCCTTTTCATATGTCTAGTTGCAGCAATACGCGCAGCCTCAATTTGACGGGAAGTCAAAAAAGATGTATCCAAGGACTTTATACCAAACATTCCATTTGAAAGCAAATGCCCTCTTCCAGCATTACCGTTCATACGGCCTTTCTGCATTTTACGAAACTTGGTTCTTTTTGGTTGTAACATTTTCTTACTTCTTTAAAAAATTACTTTCTACGACGTGGCTTTCTTCCACCATCATTTTTTCCACCTTTTCCACCTTGGCTCTTTTGCATTCCAACCAATGGAGAAAGCTCTCTCTTTCCATAAACTTCACCTTTCATGATCCACACTTTAATACCCAACCTACCATAAGTAGTATGAGCTTCATGTAAAGCATAATCAATATCAGCCCTAAAAGTAGACAATGGAATACGTCCGTCTTTATAAGACTCTGAACGAGCCATCTCTGCACCATTTAAACGTCCAGAAATTTGTATCTTAATACCTTCTGCATTCATCCTCATAGCTGCAGCAATTGACATTTTAATTGCTCTTCTAAAAGAAATCCTAGATTCAATCTGTCTTGCAACACTTGCTGCAACCAAATTAGCATCTAACTCAGGTCTTTTAATTTCATATATATTAATCTGAACTTCTTTTCCAGTAATTTTCTTAAGCTCTTCCTTAAGCTTATCTACCTCTTGTCCACCCTTACCAATAATAATCCCTGGTCTTGCAGTCGTAACAGTAACCGTAATTAATTTTAACGTACGCTCAATGATAACTCTAGATACACTTGCCTTTGCTAAACGAGCATGAATATATTTTCTAATCTTATCATCCTCAGCTAACTTATCTCCATAATCATTACCACCATACCAGTTAGATTCCCAACCTCTGATGATTCCTAAACGATTACCAATTGGATTTGTTTTCTGTCCCATTCTAGCTTTGTGTATTATTGTTAGACCCCACAACCAATGTAACATGGTTGGAACGTTTTCTAATTCTATGCGCTCTTCCTTGAGGTGCAGGGCGAAGTCTTTTCAACATACTACCACTATCAACTCTAATCTCACTTACCACAAGATCAGCATCCTCCATATTAGCATCCTCATTCTTTACCTGCCAGTTTGTAATAGCAGAAAGTAATAATTTCTCTAATCTTCTTGAAGCCTCTTTAGGATTAAACCTAAGTGTAGCCAACGCACTTTCAACTTTCATTCCTCTTACCAAGTCAGCAACTAAACGCATTTTTCTTGGTGAAGTAGGACAATTATTAAGTTTAGCAAATGCTATTTTTTGTTTCTCAGCCTTAATTCTTTCGGCCATTTGTTTTTTACGAACTCCCATAGCTTACTTTTTTCCTTTATTCTTTGCTCCCGCATGACCTCTATAAGATCTAGTTGGAGAAAATTCTCCTAATTTGTGACCTACCATATTTTCAGTAACAAAAACAGGAACAAATTGTCTTCCATTATGTACCGCAATAGTAAGACCTACAAAGTCAGGTGTTATCATCGAAGCTCTAGACCAAGTCTTAATAACAGACTTTTTTCCAGAAACTTCATTTTGTTGGATTTTCTTATCCAAACTATAGTGAACGTAAGGTCCTTTTTTTAGTGAACGTGCCATTTCTTTCTAGTTTTTATTTCTTTCTACGTTCGATTATATACTTATTGGTGCTCTTTGTTTTAGAACGAGTTCTAAATCCTTTAGCAGGTATACCGTTTCTTGATCTTGGATGACCACCAGAAGCTCTACCTTCACCACCACCCATTGGGTGATCAACAGGGTTCATTGCTACCGGTCTAGTTCTTGGTCTTTTACCTAACCATCTACTTCTACCAGCTTTACCAGAAACCAATAATTGGTGATCCGAATTAGAAATAGCTCCTATTGTAGCCATACACCCAGAAAGAATTAATCTTGTTTCACCTGAAGGCATTTTAACAGTAACAAACTTACCATCCTTTGCCATTAATTGAGCAAAAGTACCAGCACTTCTCGCCATAACAGCCCCCTGCCCTGGACGCAACTCAATACACGATATAACCGTACCTAGCGGAATATCACTTAAAGGAAGTGCATTTCCAACTTCTGGATCCGCATCTTTACCAGAAGAAACCTTCTGATCTACTTGCATTCCATTCTGCGCAACTACATATCTTTTCTCTCCATCAGCATATTCCAATAATGCAATAAACGCTGTTCTGTTTGGATCGTACTGAATAGATTTTATAGTCGCAGCAACACCTTGCCTATCCCTCTTAAAATCTATTACACGATACCTTCTTTTATGACCCCCACCTCTATGGCGCATAGTCATTTTTCCTTGACTGTTTCTACCTCCAGACTTTTTTAACGGAGCAAGCAAGCTCTTCTCCGGCTTATCAGCAGTAATGGCGTCAAATCCATTTACTACTCTAAAACGCTGTCCTGGAGTGATTGGTTTTAATTTTCTAACTGACATTTCTTGTCTTTATAGATTACTGTAAAAATCAATAATATCACCCTCAGCCACATCAACTATTGCTTTTTTCAAAGCATTAGTCTTTCCATGCTGTACACCTGTCTTGGTGTAACGTGATTTTCTAGTAGGCCCGTAATTCATAGTACGTACCTTTTTTACGGAAACACCGTAAGTTGCCTCAACAGCATCTTTTATTTGAATCTTATTAGCCTTAGGACTAACAAAGAAACCATAACGATTATACAACTCGCTATCCGCGGTCATCTTCTCTGTTATAATTGGTTTTATCAACACACTCATGTTTCCTATTTATTTAAAGTTGATTCAATTCCTTCTAACGAACCTTCAAGCAATACAATATTATCTGCATTTAGAACCTTGTAAGTACTTAATTCTGAGTTAGTTACAACTTCAGAGCGCTTTAAATTACGCGAAGACAAATATACACTATTATTTGAATCACCCAACACAAATAGAGACTTTTTGTTTTCTAAGCCTAAAGACTTAAGAATTTCAATAAAATCTTTTGTTTTTGGAGTGTCAAAATTAAAATCCTCAAGAACAACAATAGCATTCTCTTTAGACTTGATAGTTAATGCAGATTTTCTAGCTAAACGCTTTAAATTTTTATTTAATTTCTGCGTATAATCCTTAGGTCTTGGGCCAAAAATACGTCCACCACCTCTAAAAATAGGAGATTTAATACTACCTGCACGTGCCGTACCAGTACCTTTTTGCTTTTTAATCTTTCTAGTACTACCAGCAATCTCTCCTCTTTCCTTGGACTTATGCGTACCTTGTCTTTGATGAGCTAAATATTGCTTAACATCTAAGTATACTGCATGATTGTTTGGCTCTATTGCGAAAACAGCATCTGAAAGCTCCGCTTTCCTACCCGTTTCTTTTCCTTTAATATCTAAAACTGCTACCTTCATTACTTCTGAATAGTTACGTAAGCGTTTTTATGACCAGGAACACAACCTTTTACTACTATAAGGTTCTTCTCTGGAACTATTTTCAATACTTTAAGATTCTGAACAGTAACTCTATCACCACCCATTCTACCAGCCATTTTCATACCCTTAAAAACTCTTGCAGGATACGAAGCTGCACCAATAGAACCCGGAGCTCTAAGCCTGTTATGTTGTCCGTGTGTTGCTTGACCAACACCAGCGAAACCATGTCTCTTTACAACACCTTGAAAACCTTTTCCTTTGGATGTACCAGCTACATCAACAAATTCACCTTCTACAAAAACGTCAACACCTACAGTGTCTCCTAATTTGTATTCACCTTCAAACTCTTGAAATTCAACGACTTTTTTCTTAGGAGAAGTACCTGCCTTTTTAAAATGACCCGTTTGAGCCTTATTAGCACGTTTTTCTGCCTTGTCATCGAAACCAAGTTGAAGGGCACTATACCCGTCGACCTCTTCAGTTCTGACTTGGGTAACCACGCATGGTCCAGCTTCTATAACGGTACATGGCATATTCTTACCATTCTCGTCAAAAATGCTGGTCATACCTACTTTCTTTCCTATTAACCCAGACATATTTATTTATATTAATTATTAATTATTCTTTACAAAAAAACAGGGTCAAAAATAATTCAACCCTGAATGTATCTTTGTTACCGTTTTTCCCTTGCACGCAGCTCAGGACATGTATTCACTCCTTTAAAGAGAGAATTATACTTAAACTTTTATCTCCACTTCAACCCCACTAGGAAGTTCAAGCTTCATCAAAGCATCAATTGTCTTAGACGAAGAGCTATATATATCCAACAACCTCTTATAAGAACTTAATTGAAATTGCTCTCTAGACTTTTTATTTACGTGCGGAGAACGCAAAACCGTAAATATCTTCTTGTGTGTTGGCAATGGAATTGGACCAGTAACAACCGCACCTGTAGTCTTAACTGTCTTTACAATTTTTTCAGCAGATTTATCTACCAAGCTATGATCGTAAGATTTTAGTTTTATTCTAATTTTTTGACTCATTTTCTAAAATTTATACAGTTAAACCTTTTGTAGCTTTAATAACTGATTCTGAAATATTTGAAGGAGTTTCCGCATAATGTGAAAATTCCATTGTTGATGTTGCTCTACCAGAAGAAAGTGTTCTTAAAGAAGTTACATAACCAAACATTTCTGACAATGGCACGGTTCCTTTTACAACTTTAGCACCAGCTCTATCACCCATATCACTAATAGTACCTCTTCTTCTATTTAAATCCCCAACAATATCACCCATGTTCTCCTCAGGAGTTAACACTTCTAATTTCATTATTGGCTCCATTATAACAGCACCAGCAGCTTTACCAGCAGCCTTATATCCCATTTTTGCAGCAAGCTCAAAAGATAATGCATCTGAATCTACAGGGTGGAAAGAACCATCCGTTAGAGTAACTTTCATAGCATCCATTTCGAAACCAGCCAAAGGACCAGCCTTCATAGCAGAAGCGAAACCTTTTTCAACAGAAGGAATAAATTCCTTAGGAATACGACCACCTTTAATCTTATCAACAAACTGAAGTCCATTTCCTTCGAAATCCTCATCTGCAGGCCCCATTTCGAAAACAATGTCCCCAAATTTACCACGACCACCAGACTGCTTCTTATATGTCTCTCTATGATTAGCAGATTTTGTTAAAGCTTCCTTGTATTCAACCTGAGGCTCACCTTCGTTAACTTCAACTTTGAATTCACGCCTTAAACGATCCACAATAATATCTAAGTGAAGCTCACCCATTCCAGAAATAATAGTCTGTCCCGAAGCTTCATCCGTTTTAACTTGAAAAGTAGGATCCTCTTCAGCCAATTTAGCCAAAGCCATACCTAACTTATCTACATCAACTTTCGTTTTAGGCTCCACAGCAATACCAATTACTGGGTCTGGAAAATCCATACTTTCTAACACTATAGGATGCTTCTCATCCGACATAGTATCTCCAGTTTTAATATCCTTAAAACCAACTGCTGCTCCAATATCTCCTGCTTCGATATAATCAATAGCATTCTGCTTATTAGAGTGCATTTGATAAATACGAGAAATACGTTCTTTTTTACCTGAACGATTATTCAATATATACGAACCAGCATCTAAACGACCTGAATATGTTCTAAAAAATGCTAAACGACCTACAAATGGATCTGTTGCAATCTTAAATGCTAATGCAGCAAATGGTTCCTTCACACTTGGCTTACGAGTAATCGCTTCACCTGTATTTGGGTCCGTACCTACAATATCATCCTTATCTATAGGAGAAGGTAAATATCTACAAACAGCATCTAATAAAAATTGAACTCCTTTATTTTTAAAAGAAGAACCACAAATCATTGGAATAATAGCACGATCCATAACCGCAGCTCTTAACGCAGCATGCACTTCTTCTTCCGTAATAGAATCTTCATCTTCGAAGAATTTCTCCATTAAACCCTCGTCATATTCAGCAACAGCCTCAATTAAAGCAGCTCTATACTCCTTAACTTCAGCCTTCATTTCTTCAGGAATATCAACCACATCAAAAGTAGCACCAAAGCCCTCATCATGCCAAACTATAGCTCTATTCTTAGCCAAATCAACGATACCTCTAAAATCAGCTTCCTCACCAATAGGCAAAACAATAGGAACCGCATTAGAACCCAACATTGTTTTTACCTGCTTACAAACCATTAAGAAGTTTGATCCCTGACGGTCCATTTTATTAACAAAACCAATTCTAGGCACCTTATAATTATCCGCTAATCTCCAGTTAGTTTCTGATTGAGGCTCAACACCATCAACAGCACTAAACAAGAAAACCAATCCATCAAGAACTCTTAATGAACGATTTACCTCTACCGTAAAGTCAACGTGACCAGGAGTATCAATAATATTAAAATGATATCCCTTAGCATCATCTGCCGGTTTACCATTTTCCGTTGGAAATTGCCATTCACAAGTAGTTGCAGCTGAAGTAATTGTAATACCTCTTTCCTGTTCTTGCTCCATCCAGTCCATAGTAGCAGCGCCATCATGAACCTCACCTATCTTATGACTAACTCCCGTATAAAACAATATACGCTCCGTAGTCGTAGTCTTACCAGCATCAATATGCGCAGCAATACCTATATTTCTTGTGTATTTTAAATCTCTTGCCATTTCTGATTAAAATCTAAAGTGAGAGAATGCTTTATTTGCTTCAGCCATCTTATGCGTATCCGTTCTTTTCTTAACAGCCGCACCTTCTTCCTTAGAAGCTGCTAAAATTTCTGCCGCCAATTTTTGAGCCATACCTTTTTCATTACGCTTTCTCGCAAAACTAATCAACCACTTCATAGCTGTTGAAATCTTACGATCTGGCCTAATTTGCATAGGAATCTGAAAGGTTGCCCCTCCTACTCTTCTACTTCTTACCTCTACATGAGGCATTACATTCGAAAGAGCATCTTTCCACAACTCTAAAGCCGTCTTCTCTTCGTCTGTCTTTTTTGCATCAACAATATCAATTGCATCATAAAAAACACTAAATGCAACGGATTTCTTTCCATCCCACATCATCATGTTTACAAAACGTGTTACCAATTGATCATCAAATCTTGGATCTGGTAACAATGGTCTTTTCTTTGCCTGTTTTTTTCTCATTTCTTTTCTTTAAAAAGTGTTGATTACTTCTTAGGGCGCTTTGCACCATATTTAGATCTACGTTGCGTTCTTCCAGCAACACCTGCAGTATCCAAAGCACCTCTTACGATATGATACCTAACTCCTGGCAAATCTTTTACTCTTCCTCCACGTACTAATACTATCGAGTGCTCTTGGAGGTTGTGTCCTTCTCCGGGAATGTAAGCGTTTACTTCCTTACCATTCGTTAACCTAACCCTTGCAACTTTACGCATTGCTGAATTTGGTTTCTTTGGCGTAGTTGTGTAAACACGTGTACAAACACCCCTTCTTTGTGGACACGAATCCAAAGCAGCCGATTTACTCTTCTTAGTAATCGTGGCCCTTCCTTTTCGTACTAATTGTGAAATTGTTGGCATACTATATTTTATCTATATAAAACTTACCCCTATTTAAGGGTCGGCAAATGTAGTAATATTTCGCAATAATTCAAATCTTAACTCACTTATTTTCAAAGTTTTTTTATTACAATAAATGATTATGACTTCAAAACACGAGAACTGAAACAAAAATCATAATTCAAAGTAACCCCAAAAACTGCAAATTTTCTAGACCCACCCCTCCTTTCTAGCTTTTCCATATTTTACTCCTTGAACAACACTAATATCTAATTATTTTATAATAAAATGATTTAAATCATAAAAAATAAACAACACTCCCAATTCTAAGACCAACCCTTTAGTTAAAGCCAAAAAAAAACCTCTTAAACAATTAAAAAGCTAAAAATCCTTGGATTATTAACATAAAATTATGATTTTAGCTGATAGCTAATTCAAACAATTTAAAAAATGAGAACAAAA
>NZ_JADGES010000121.1 GCF_016744255.1 Maribacter sp. | reverse complement strand
TTTTTACATGCAATATTCTTCAAACACAAAAACAGTACGACCTATAAACGCAATAACCTTAGAGTTAGAAGACGGATCAATAGAGATTATTAATGAGAATTCGGGCACAAACTCTTTTTTAAATAACAAAGGAAGTTTACTAGGCGTTCAGATTGGTAAACGTCTGGTGTATGAAAAAGGAAAATCTATAAAAAAAATCGCCTATAATACGCTTACAGTACCTTATGGTAAAAGATTCCAAATAGAATTGTCAGATGGTACTACGGCACATTTAAATGCAGGAACTTCTATGAAATATCCTGTTAAATTTTTGAATGGAATGGAAAGACAAATTTTTATCACAGGAGAAGCTTATTTTAAAGTAGCCAAAGATAGTGTTCATCCATTCATTGTAAATGCAGATAAACTAAATGTAAAAGTATTAGGGACGGAATTTAATGTTCAGGCTTATCCAGAAGATGCTGTTTCAGAAATTGTTTTAGTCGAAGGCTCTGTTGCTTTATATGAGGAGACTCAAAAATTAGAAGAAAAAACAATTTTAAAACCTGGTTATAAAGCGAAATTTAGTAAAAAAAGTAATGCGATTACAACTAAAACGGTACGAACAGATGTATATACTTCTTGGATAAATGGAGAGCTTGTTTTTAGGAATATGACTTTTGAAAATATTCTAAAAAAGCTAGAGAGACATTATAATATAGAGATTTTAAATAATAATACCAATCTTTCTAAAACTCTATTAAATGCAAATTTTGGTAATGAATCTATTGGGGTGATTTTAGAAAGTTTGAAAGAAAATTATGGTATTGGGTATACCATTTCGGAAAAAATAATAATTATTAACAATTAAAATAAAATGTTAAGGCCAATGAGTTAAAAAAAGGAATGCTAAAAGAATAAAATAAAAAATAATCACAGAAGAATTTAACGAATAAAAACTAAAAATAACCGGAAAATGTTACGAGCATTTCCCGATTATAAAGCAGTGATTAAATTAAGTATAACCACATATTAACACTATAAAAGTATGAAAAAACTTCTTACTAAAACAAGAATAAGTCCCTATTGCAAAGGGAAATTCGATTTAAAAATGAAACTAACCACCTTATTTTTTTTAATTACATTATTCACATTGCAAGCAAATCAATCTTATGCGCAACGTACAAAGGTATCTTTAGAACTTAAAAACGTTTCTATAAGTGAATTTATAGATGAGGTAGAAAGTGCCACGGAGTTTCGTTTTGTATATAAAGTAAGTGATGTAAATTTTAAAAGATTAATCACCTTAAAAGTAAAAAACGAAAAAATAGAATCTGTTTTAGATCGTATTTTTAAAGACACAGATGTGACTTTTAATTTTAAAGATCGTTTAGTGTATTTGGTAAAACGAAAAAACACTAAAACACTACTGAGCGAGAAAATTATTAGTATTGAGCAACAATCTTTGATTGGTAAAATAATAGATGAAGATAGTCAGCCTTTACCAGGAGCTAGTATTTTAGAAAAAGGAACATCAAACGGTGTAACTACAGATTTTGATGGAAATTTTTCTATTACAGTAAATAGCTCAAATTCAGTTATTGTTATATCATATATTGGTTATAAAACACAAGAAATTACAATAGATAGCCAAAAAGAACTACAGGTACAATTAGAGCCAGATGCATCTCTTTTGACAGAGGTTGTTGTTGTTGGTTATAGCACAGAAAGTAGAAAAAACGTAACAGCATCCGTAGCTTCTATTTCACCTGTAGAAATTAACACGAAGCCAGTAGCAAATGTTTCTGAAATGTTAGAAGGTCGTCTTCCAGGGGTTCAAATTATGAGTGATAATAGTCCAGGAGGAGGAACCTCGATTAGGGTAAGAGGATTTAGTACAATTAATAATAATGATCCACTAGTGGTTGTTGATGGTGTGCCAGTTTCTAACGGTCTGGATGGTCTTAACCCAGCTGATATTGAAACGATACAAGTTTTAAAAGATGCAGCATCATCTTCTATTTATGGTTCTCGTGCAGCAAATGGTGTAGTGGTCATAACTACTAAAAAGGGAAGTGTTAAAGGTAGTTTTGAAACTACATTAGATATTTATAATGGTTTGCAAACATCCTTTAACCTTCCAAATACTTTAAATGCCCACCAATATGGAGATTTACTTTGGCAGGCAACAAAAAATGATGGAAAAGTATCCAGTAGTGATATTTATGGTAACAATCCTAATAACCCAACCTTACCAGACTTTTTAAATGCAGATCAAACAATCCGCAGCGGAGATGTTGATTGGATTAATGAAATTATGCAGGTTGCTACCGTACAATCTTATAATTTAACAATGTCTAAAGGCGATGCAAAAGCACAACAATCTTTTGGTTTAGGGTATTATAATCAAGAAGGAATTATTAAGGATACGGGATATGAGCGTTATTCCGTTCGTTTAAATTCAAGCTATAATGTACTAGATTTTTTAACAATTGGAGAAAACTTTACAGCATCATATAAAGAACGAGTTTCGGTAGGTACAAACTCTTCATTAGGGAGTGTTGTTTATAATGCTCTTCAATTTCCTTCAATAGTTCCTGTTAGAGATATTAACGGAAATTTTGCAGGAAACCCGATTAATGATTTGGCAAATCCCTTAGGTAGTTTATATAGGAATAAAGACAATGTAGGTAAAAGTATTCAAGCGATTGGTAATTTATTTGCAGATATTAAGTTAGGTGATTTTAGAGCAAAAACTTCTTTAGGAATTGATTATCAGAGTAATAATTCTCGTAGCTTTTCTCCTATTTATGATGAGATTTTAGCGCAAAATAACACCAATTCTTTGAGCACAAGAAATAGCTTTAACTATCAGTTGATTTGGACAAACACATTAAATTATTCAAAGAAATTAGGGCTACACAATCTTAATGTTCTTTTAGGTCAAGAAGCTATTAAGTATTATTACGAAGGTTTTGGAGCTTCAAGACAGAATTTTTTATATGAAGATTTAAATTTTAGATATTTAAGCAATGGTACAGAAAACCAGTTGAATAATGGAGGAGCAAATGAATGGGCTTTAAGCTCCTATTTTGGTCAAGTTAGGTATAATTATGACGAAAAATATTTATTTACAGGCACAGTAAGAAGAGATGGCACCTCAAGATTAGCAAATAATAACTATGGTACATTTCCTGCTTTTTCAATAGGTTGGCGTGTAGATAGAGAAAGTTTTTTTGATTTAGGAGATACATTCTCTTCATTCTTAATACGTGGTAGTTGGGGACAAACAGGTAATCAGCAATTACCTTCTTATTCTACAGTAGATAGTTATACTAATAATAATGCATATTCTGATTATGCGATAGGCGGAGGCCAAAACGTTGTTAATACAGGTCTTACTCAGACTCGTGTGCCAAACCCTTATTTAAAATGGGAAACTACGACAGGTACAACTATAGGTTTAGATTTAGGGTTTTGGGAAGATAGATTAGAGTTATCTGCCGAGTATTATACCAAAAAAACAGATGATATTTTAATTTATAACATTATACCACTTACTTATGGGGGTACCAATGACGGACAATGGATTAATGATGGCAGAATGGAGAATACAGGTTTTGAATTAAACCTTAATTACAAAGATAAAATTAATAATCTCGGGTACGCTGTAGGGCTTAATTTTACAACTTATAAAAATGAACTTACAGAATTAAACAATGTTCCTTTTTTAGGCATACCTAGCTCATCTCTACATTCCGTAAATTTTGATCAAGAGGTTTCAAGAAGTGCTGTTGGCCAGCCAATAGGGTCTTTTTATGGATATAAAACCGATGGTTTATTTCAAAGTTCGCAAGAAGTTACGGATTATGCATTACAACCTAATGCTAGCCCAGGTGATATTAGGTTTGTAGACGTGGATAATAATGGTGTTTTAGATGATAAGGATCGCACATTTATTGGATCGCCACACCCGGATGTATTGTTAGGTTTAAATCTAAATTTTGATTATAAGAATATAGATTTAGGGATGTTCTTTAATGCTAGTTTTGGAAATGATTTATACAATTTAACAAAGTATAAAACGCATTTTTTTAATCAATCGGCTTATAATAAAAATGAGGATTTGTTAAATGCATGGACGTCAGAAAATTCGGATTCCTCTATTCCTAGATTGTCTTTAGATGACCCTAACAATAATATTAGACCATCCTCCTTTTATGTAGAAGATGGTTCTTATATTAAGTTAAACATGCTACAACTAGGCTATACTTTCAATCAATCATTCATGAAAGACAAAAAGCTTAGAATATATGCACAGTCTACAAATGTCTTTACAATTACGGACTATAGCGGAATGAACCCTCAGGTTGGGTTGCAAAACTACTCATCAGACAATAGGAATTTAGATATAGGAGTAGATCGTGGAATTTACCCTCCATCACGCACATTTACGTTAGGTCTTAATCTAAAATTTTAAAAAATATATTATGAAACTTATATTTAAAATTAAATACACATTTTTAATTGGTATAGCTATTCCATTCTTTTCTTGTTCAGATGAATATTTAGAAGAAACTACATATGGAGAAGTAGCACCTTCAGAAATTGTTAAGCCTCAGAATATAGAAAGAGCTATTATCTCTGCCTATAGTGTTTTAAATGGTCAGTTTGATGGCGCTAGTAATGCTTATAACTCGCCAGATTCTAACTGGAGTTTTGGCGATGTAGTATCTGATGATTGCTATAAAGGTGGCGGCGGTACTGGTGATCAGAACAATATTCACCAAATGGAAATTTACGCTACTAATCCTACAATCATTGATGTGGAGCGTAAATGGTCTGCTCTTTATGAGGGAGTTAAAAGATCTAATGAAGCGATACGATTGTTGAATACTTCTGAAGGTTTTGATGTAGCATTAAAAAGACAAAGATTAGCGGAGTTATTTTTTTTAAGAGGGCATTATTATTTCGAATTAAAAAAAATATATAATAGAATTCCATATATAGATGAAACAGCAGAGACAGTTTCAGATTACGCTAGATCTAATACAGAATTTACTTCCAATGAGTTATGGGCTAAAATTGAAGAAAATTTTCAAAAAGCATATGATGAACTTCCTGAAAATCAGGAAGAATTAGGGAGACCAACAAAAAGTGCAGCCAAAGCTTATTTAGCAAAATGCTATTTATTTCAGAATAAATGGGAAAAAGTAATAGAGGCTACAAATGAGGTTATGACGAGTAACTATGGTTTGATGGATGATTTTAATCAATTATTTCTTCCCGAAAATGATAACAATATGGAAGTAATATTTGCAGTTCAACATTCTGTAAGCGATGGACAGCCAAGGAATTATAATGGTAGTATTGGGGATCGATTAACCGCTCCGGGAGGACCATTTTATTCTCAATATGGTTTTCATAGGCCTTCACAGAATTTAATTAATGCATTTAAAACATCAAGTTTAGGTTTGCCTATAAAAGGTAATATAGATATTGTTGCAGATGACTTTGTTGATCCAAGGCTAGATATTACTGTTGGTAGACCAAATATTCCATATAAAGATTTAGGAATTTTGTATCAAGAAAACTGGGCTAGAGACCTAGCAACTTATGGCTCTTATGGTCCTAAAAAGCGTATAGTTTCGGCAAATTCTTCTTTCTATGTAAAAACATGGCCTTATGTAAATGCACTTAACTACTATATTATTAGATATGCTGAAGTTATTTTATGGAAAGCAGAAGCAGAAATGGAGTTAGGGAATTTAGAAAATGCTAGAGCTTTAGTTAACCAGATTCGTCAGCGTGTTATTAATTCGGAAAAGGTAAAAAGTTTAGAAGGTACTGCTGATGCTGCTAAATACAGCATTGCAACTTATGATGAAACATGGACAAACCCTGAAATTGCAAAAGCGGCAGTTTATTTAGAAACTAGATTAGAGTTAGCAATGGAAGGGCATCGTTTTTTTAATTTAGTTCGTTGGGGTAACGCAAAGGCTGTTATAGATGATTACTTACGAATTGAAAAAACAAAAAGGAGTCACCTTACAAACGCAGAATTTATTACAGGTAAAAATGAATATTGGCCTATTCCACAAAGATATATAGATGGAGTTCTAGAAGGAACGGTCACTCAAAATAATGGTTATTAATAAAAAAAAGGAAACTCGAAAGAGTTTCCTTTTTAATTTTTTTAGAATGAAAAAAAGTTATATTCTTTTATTTTTTGTAGCGGTTATACATAGTATTTCCGCTCAAAATACATCAGGTTTTAATCCAATTTTTAAAGAATCAGTATCCGATTCTAAGGTTCAAGACCAGAATTTTTATTTGTTTTCCGCGATTCAAAATAACCCAGAATTAGTTTCGTCTTTAGAAAAAAACACCCGTTTAAAGGCAATTTTTAAAAAGAAAAAAGAAAGCATAGCTGCTGTTTTAAAGAATGATAAAATTGAAATTAAAACACTAATAGATGCTTACAGATTTTCAAACGAAGAGGTAAAAAATATTTCTTCAATACTGCGTAAAGAGGTAAAATATAATACTATTCTAGAGCTATTAATAACAGAAAATTTACGTCCTTCAGGAAAGTATGAAAATTTTAAATCTTTAGAGAACCCAGATTATATTAGTGCCGCTTGGGAGCTTTGTGCAAAAGGAATAAATCAATCCATGTCTGTTTATGGTTTAGGAGAAAAAGGGCGTTACCCTAAAATTGATTCTGTTTCTTATAATGTAAATGATAAGTATTATAAAGTAACTCTATTAATGTGGAGTGATATGTTATTAAATAAAAAGGAGGCGCCAACAAATTTATTTTATCAACCTTCTTTAGATTTTACATTAGCTCTCTTATACATGAATCATAGGGACGAGTCTGTAAGGTACGAGCCACTAGATGCAGGGGAAAATCAACAAACTATTACCGCTATATCTAAAATAAATTTTAATGATTTTCCATATTCTTCTATTTTAATCTTAGGAAATGGTCCAGAGAATAATAAAGATACTTTAACAGCACTTGGCAAATTAAACTTGCAATTAGGGGTTATTGAATATAAACAAAAAAAAGCGCCTTTAATTATTGTCTCTGGCGGTCATGCGCATCCTTTTCGAGCTCCTTTTGCAGAAGCAATAGAGATGAAAAAAGAGTTAATAAGCCGGTATCATATTCCAGAAAATAGAATACTTATAGATCCTTATGCTAGGCATACAACCACAAACCTTCGTAATGCATCTAGACTAATTATTAATAGTAATATTCCTTTAAATAAATTGGGACTTGTTGTAACAAATAATGGGCATAGTAAATATGTGGGAGATGATGTTTTTATTGAGCGTTGTAAAATAGAATTAGGCTATGTTCCTTCATTAATTTTAGGAAGAATTAATTCTACAACATTAGAATATCAACCAAGAATAGAGTCATTACATCAAAACCCATTAGATCCATTAGATCCATAAATCATTTATGAAAAAGCATAAATTTATTATATTTTTTAGTTTTTTACTTTCTTTTCGGGGAGGTATAGCTCAAGCTGAGCAAGCTGAATTTTTAGACAAAAAAACAGTAGAATTTGTTAATGTGTTTTTAGGTACTTCAGGAGACCATGGACAAATGTCTCCGTCAGCTTCATCCCCATTTAATATGATGAGTATGGGGCCGCAAACAAATCCACATATTCATACAGGTTATGAATATTATGCAAAAGAGTTTTTAGGCTTTACAACAACTAGAATAGAAGGTGTTGGTTGCATAGGAAGTGGAGGAAATATTTTAATTTCTCCTTTTATAAACGATGTTAAAAAAACAATTCTTTTAAAAGCAAAAGAAGAGGCTAGGCCTGGTTTCTATTCTGTATTATTTGAGAACGGAATTAGTGCTAAAATGAGTGTGAAACATAATTTTGGAATTCAAAGCTATAATTTTCCGCAAAAAAAGAGCGGGCTGAAAATAGATTTGTCTTTTGCGTTAGCAGATAGATTTGTGGCTGAAGAAAATAATGTGGACCAAAATGTTATTACTGGGTGGATTGATACTAAAACTACGTGTAGTAAAGGTGTTTACCGAATTTATTATGCCTTAGAAATAGAGAATATGAAATCTTTAAAAAAGATTGGCAATCATATTTTTCTGGCAGAGAGGGAAAAATTAACGGATCCTATGGATGTCCGGTTAGGTTTTTCATCTGTAAGTACTAAATATGCCATAGAGAAAATAGAATCGATATCTATTTCAGAATTGGAAAAAAAAACAGAAGAAGAGTGGCTAAAACTTTTTAATACTATAAAGGTTACTGGTGAAGAAGATAGAATTTCTCTTTTTTATTCTCTTTTATATAGAGGATTGCAAGCACCGTATTTAATTTCTGAAAATGATGGTACTTATGCTGCAATTGACGGATCTATTCAAAAGGCAAATCATAAAATATATAATGGTTGGGCAATTTGGGATAATTATCGAGAGCAATTACCAATGTTATCTTTATTTTATTCAAATAAATTCGCAGATATATCAAGATCTATTGCCAACCTATATCTATACGGTAAAAATGATTGGGGAACTCAACACGAACCTTCGCCAACTGTGCGAACCGAGCATGCCTCGGTAGTATTGTTAGATGCATATAAAAAAGGATATAAAATCGATTTAAAAGCCATAAAAGATTCTTTGATAGCAGAAGCCGACAGATTAGATTATAGATCCCCAGATGAGGCTTTAGAATCTTCTTATGATAATTGGGCAATGAGCCAATTAATGAAAGCCACTGGGGATATTGCTTTAAGTAAAAAGTATAAAAGAAAATCTTTGGATTATAAAAAGTATTGGAATAAAGACTTTTTAGACCTCTTAAAAAATGACGTAGATATAATGCAAGCAAGAGGCTTATATCAAGGTACAATTTTACAATATCGTTGGTTTGTTCCTTTTGATGTAGAAGGATTAAAAAAATTAATAGGAGGAGATGATGCTTTTGTAAATCAGTTAGATGAGTTTTTTAATAGCTATAGTTATAACCATGCTAACCAACCAGATTTACAAGTGCCAGGAATGTACAATGCATCTACACAGCCATGGAAATCTCAAAAGTTGTATCGTAATATAATGCTAGATACTGTAGTTCAAAATTATTTTAATAATAACAGTAAAGGTGTTGATCCATTTATAGGTAGAATTTACAATAATAAACCTAAGGCGTATTTGCGTACTATGGATGATGATTCTGGTACTATGTCTTCATGGTTTGTGATGAGAAGTTTGGGCTTTTCGCCAGCAAATGTAGGTTTGCCAATTTACTATCTTACAGCACCTATATTTAATTCAATCTCAATTAATTTTCCAAACAATAAGACCTTAAATATCAATATAAAAAATTATCATAAAGATAATTTTTATGTAAAATCAGTAGTCTACAACGGAAAAAAAATAAACCGAAATTGGCTTACTCATGAAGAAATTATAAGTGGAGGCGAGTTACAAATCGAAACATCTTCAAAGCCAAATATGGAATGGGGAACTAGAGAACAATGGATTTCTACGGTAGATTGATTAAAACTCAATCTCTCAAATAGTTTTAGAGCACAGTTCAGAGGCGTGAGAAACGTAGAATTCTTGGATCAAGCACAAAACTTGTGTGAGAATTAGTATTATAGTTTAATCTTTGTTAAAAAGAAAATTTTGGATTTATCACTAGACCTTTTAAAATTAATA
>NZ_JADGES010000120.1:3765-9740 GCF_016744255.1 Maribacter sp. | reverse complement strand
TATCTACGCATAACATAGAAAAACAATTTAAGGTTTTACAAAACTGGTTAAACTTTAAGTTTTAATTCTACCACCCAAATTCCTGTATAGTTTATACATAGTCTTAATTATTTCATTAAAAAGTGTAAATTTGATATTAACCATATATGTTATGGCAATATCTTTATGAATATGAATGAACTAACCTCTCCTTTTAGTAAAGACCAACTACTTCCGCAAGAAGAAACTCTAGAAATACTAAAGCAAAAAGGGGAACTTTTTATAGGTCTCCCAAAGGAAAATCAATACCAAGAAAAGCGTATCTGTTTAACTCCAGATGCTGTTAATGCTATTACAGCAAACGGACATAGAGTATTAATAGAGGCTGGCGCAGGAGAAGGAGCTAATTTTTCTGATATGGATTATACCGAGGCTGGTGCAGAAATATCTAAAGACACAAAAAAGGTATTTTCTTGTCCGTTACTTTTAAAAGTGGAGCCACCTATCCTATCCGAAATAGAAATGCTTAACCCGCAAGCTACTGTAATTTCTGCCTTGCAAATAAAAACACAAGACAAATCTTACTTTAAAGCTTTGGCAAAAAAGCGAATTACAGCTATTGCCTTTGAGTATATTCAGGATTCGGATGGAAAATATCCGGCAGTACGCTCCTTAAGTGAAATTGCAGGTATATCCTCTGTCCTAATTGCCTCGGAATTAATGGCCGATACCAATAAGGGCAACGGATTAATGTTTGGTAATATTAGTGGCGTTCCGCCAGTAGAAGTTGTAATTATTGGTGCGGGTACTGTTGGTGAGTTTGCTGCAAGATCGGCAATTGGCCTAGGTGCAAATATTAAGGTTTTTGATAGCTCTATTACAAAATTAAGAAATATACAGACGAACCTTAATCAAACTATTTATACGTCTACAATTCAGCCAAAAAACCTTCTAAAAGCCCTTAAAAGGTGTGATGTCGCCATTGGAGCAACACGAGGAAAAGACCGTTCTCCTGTGGTTGTTAGTAAGACTATGGTAGAGAATATGAAAAAAGGAGCTGTAATTATAGATGTTAGTATTGACATGGGCGGGTGTTTTGAAACAAGTGAAATAACAAACCATAACAAGCCTACATTAGAGAAATTTGGTGTAGTTCATTATTGCGTTCCTAATATTCCATCTAGATACCCAAAAACCGCTTCTGTTTCTATTAGTAATATATTTACGCCTTACCTATTAAAACTTGGTGAAGATGGCGGAATAGAAAATTCTTTGCGTTTTGATAAAGGTCTAAGAAATGGGCTGTATCTTTACCACGGAATTTTAACTAATAAAACTGTAGGAGAATGGTTCGACCTACAATACAGCGACATCAATTTTTTGATATTTTAATATGGCATTTGTAAAACGTTTAGGCTACTTTTTGTTTGGCTTATCTATAGGAATAGTTTTTTTAACCTTCTTTTTTAAGAAAAAATCAGATGAAACTGGAGTTTCTTTATCTTTTTGCTATTTACCAAATTGTAGAGTACTAAAAAATATTCGTTCCAAACCTCTTCATTATTCCGAAGAAATAAATCAATTACTATTAAATAAAGAATTAGACTCTTTAGATATTGTATTTCTCCTTAGAGAAGGAGATGTAGATTTTAGTAAAAGTGATACAAAATCTAATCCGTGTAAAACATACCTTATTGAAGGGGAATTACACGGAAAAGAAGTTTCTTTAACGGTTAAGAATTGTACTAACAAAGCACAAATAAGTACCTTCAATAAATAAAGAAATAACCTCTACCTAAGAGTATGCATAATTAGAAATTCTCTTTTTATTCCCACCAGATTGGGCTTAATAGCCCGAAGCTTGCTTCAAAACATAAAAGATAAGTAACCTTTTTATACCTCGAAGTAGTTTGCTTTAATTAATTACAAACGCTCGGGAATTAAATCGAGTTTAGGCTATCGCCCTGCGATTAAATTTTCCTACGTTTACGCTCTGATTTTATTAATGAAAGCTCTCTACTTGTTTGTCCAGAAACAGAAGTATTTTCTTCTGCACGCCTAATTAAATAAGGCATAACATCTCTGACTGGGCCAAACGGCAAGTATTTAGCAACATTATAACCTGAATCTGCTAGATTAAAGGATATATGGTCACTCATTCCATATAATTGCCCAAACCATACTCTTTTATCGGTATTAGCAATATTGCTATTTTTTAATATTTCTATTAGCTTATAACTACTAGCTTCATTGTGCGTGCCACAAAACAGAGAAATACTTTCCACATTAGCAGTCATATACTTCACTGCAGCATCAAAATTTATATCGGTTTCTTCTTTACTTGCGCATATAGGAGACGGGTAGCCATTTTTCTTAGCCCTGTCGTTTTCTTTTTCCATATAAGCACCTCGAACTACTTTAAGTCCAATCTTAAATCCTTTGTCTAAAGAACGCTTGTGTAATTTTTTAAGATAATCTAAACGATCCCATCTGTACATTTGCAATGTGTTAAATACAATAGTTTTTTCCTTATTGTATTTTTCCATCATGTCTTCTACTAATTGGTCTGCGGAGTCTTGCATCCAGCTTTCTTCCCCATCAATTAATAAAGAAACACCTAAGTCGTGTGCTTTTTTACATACTTTATCAAACCGTTCAACAATACGTTCCCATTCTTGGGTTTCTTCCGTTGTTAAACTCTTTTTTGCGCTTACTTTCTCGTATATCGCAAACCTTCCAAAACCAGTAGGTTTAAATACGGCAAAAGGAATAGAATCTTTTTCTTTTACGAAATTCAAAATTTTTAATATCTTATCAAGAGCTTGATCAAACGTGGCTTCTTCTTCTTTTCCTTCTACCGAATAATCCAAAACCGAACACACACTTTTTTCCCAAAGTTTACCTACAACAGGCAAACAATCTTCTTCGCTAATTCCGCCACAAAAATGATCAAAAACCGTAGCCCTAATTAAACCTTCTACAGGTAAATGTGCTTTAATAGCAAAATTGGTCATTAAAGTTCCCATTTTTACCAAAGGTTCATTAGCTATCATCTTAAAGAGGAAATAAGCTCTTTCTAATTCTGAATCTGTTTTTAATACGAATGCCGTTGCCGTATTCTCAAAAATATACTCCATTTATTATCATTTTAATCGCAATCAAATATAATACACATTTTATATTTTTTACATTTAAAATAACCTTTATTTTGCGTTGCAAATCAAAATTAAAATTGGAACCTTGTTCTCGAGAGAATTATAATTTTTTAGTATGAAATCTATTACAACATCTTCCTATTCTATTCATTTTAACCAAGAAGCTTTCGATGCCCTTAATGCGCATTTAGAAAAAGAAGCTTATTCTACTGTATTTATTTTGGTAGACGAGAATACACATGAACATTGTTTACCCTTGTTTATGTCCCAAATATCTGGCGATTATTCTTTTGAAATTATAGAGATTGAATCTGGGGAAGAAAACAAACATATAGAAACTTGTCTAGGTGTTTGGAACGCTTTGTCTGAACTAGGAGGAGACCGCAAAAGTATTATGTTAAATTTAGGAGGCGGTGTTCTAACAGATTTAGGAGGCTTTGTTGCTTCTACATTTAAAAGAGGTATTCACTTTATAAACATACCAACTACCTTACTCTCTATGGTAGACGCCTCTGTTGGCGGTAAAACAGGAGTCGACTTGGGCTCTTTAAAAAACCAAGTAGGCGTTATTAACCAACCACAAATGGTTCTTATTGTTCCTTATTTTTTACAAACTCTAGAGAATAGACAAATACAAAGTGGCTTTGCTGAAATGCTTAAACATGGACTTATTAAAGAGGAGAAATATTGGATAGAATTAAAAAAAGTATCTTCTTTTAAGGAGATGGAGGATCATATTCATGATTCTGTTGTTATTAAAAATGATGTAGTAACTATTGATCCGACAGAACAAAATCTTCGAAAAATACTTAATTACGGTCATACTTTGGGTCATGCTGTAGAATCTCATTATTTAGAAAGCAAAGAGCTGCCAACTCTTTTACATGGAGAAGCTATTGCTGTCGGAATGATTTTAGAAGGCTATTTATCGTATAAGTTAACAGGGCTTCCTAAGCAGCAATTAGAAGATATAAAAGAAACATTTTTAAGCCGTTATCCTAAAATAGAATTTGCCGATGCCGATATTGAAAGTATCCTTAAACTACTAAAATTCGATAAAAAGAATTCTCATGGGAATATTAATTTTGTTTTATTAAAAAGCATCGGAGAAGCTGTATATGATATTAAAGTTGCTAATAATTTGTATTATGAAGCTTTTTCTTACTACAAAGAATAAGCTGTTCATGTACTAAAATCCTAGTTTTACAACTCTTTACAAATTGCAAAGCATTAATTATATAGTTTAGGTTTATAATTAACCAATATACTTTACCAAAATGCTTCGTAAACTAGTAGATTACAAAAAATTAGACCACAGCTTAGCTTCTCTTTTAATAGAAACGTATCCGTATGGGTATGGCGATGAGGATATTATAATATTTAAAAACTTAAAAGGAGAAATAGTAGAAACTGTAGAGTTACGCACAGAAGACACTATATATCTTGTAAAAATAAGCAAGAGTTTATCTAACTTTATAGCTAATTTTGAAGACAATTTAGAAAAAGGAATAGACGCAAACACATCTAAAGTATTGCAAGAAGTTGAAACAGATAAATTAGAATTAAAGCTTAGTGAGGAGGAGTCTTAATCCTAAAAATATCTTTCTTCTAGAATAGAGCAATGGTGTTTTTGGTGTCCACTTATAACAAATCCTATACCTGCAACACTCCAATTTATACTGCTAGCAATACCTGTATACTGCAATTGTTTATTTTTTAAATTCTGATACAGAGTAATACTAGCCTCTCTCACAGATAAATATTCCTGTAATATACTTTCTTTACTACGGCTGGTTACATCTGTGTGCAGTATATACTCATCCTGATCAAAACCTGGCAATGCACTTTTATCATTTTTAGAAAAACGGAAAGCTCTATATTGAAACACTCTTTCTGTGTCAATTATATGCATAATAACTTCTGCTATTGTCCATTTTCCTTTTCCATAAGAATAAGACAATTTAGAGTCCTCCAAGTTTTTTAAATATTTAACCATCCAATTTTTTCCGCTTTGCAACTCTCCTATTAAATCTACATCGCTTATCGCGTTTAAATATGTAGCATAAAATTCTTGATATTCCGTAGGGCTTAAGTCTGATTTTTGCATAGTTTAGTAATGATATAAAAAAATCCAATCAAACTACTTTTGATTGGATTTTTTAATTATTTAAATTAACCCAATTACAACTCGTTAAAGATTGTATGCATTAATCGTTTTTTATCGTTTATGCTTTCCTCTAAAGAAATCATTGTTTCTGTTCTGCTAATACCTTCAATATCATCTATCATAAAAATAATATTTTTTGCGTGCGTTGTATCTTTAGCTCTTATTTTGCAAAAGATATTAAACTTACCAGTTGTAATATGTGCAACAGTAACATTTGGTATTTCATTTAATCTTTCTAAAACAAATTTAGTTTGATGGGTTTTTTCTAAATAAATACCCACATAGGCGATAAAAGAATACCCTAATTTTACATAGTCTAAAGTTAAAGAAGAACCTTTAACAATGCCTGCTTCTTCCATTTTTTTTACCCTAACGTGCACTGTTCCTGCAGAAATCAAAAGTTTTTTTGCGATATCTGTGAACGGTGTTCTGGTGTTGTCAATCAACATATCCAGAATTTGATGATCAATTTCGTCTAATTTAACCTTACCCATTTTGTAACTAATTTAGATGCAAAAATAATAAATTGTAGAATTAAATTCAACGAAAGTTGTCTTTTTATAATAAAAATGTAAGGAATATTGACTTTTAATAAAATTATATAATATTTTTAAGAATATTTTCTATGAAATTTGTTTTTTTTATCGTTATAAGCTGCTTCTTTTTTTTGCAAT
>NZ_JADGES010000120.1:0-3755 GCF_016744255.1 Maribacter sp. | reverse complement strand
TGTCCAAAGAAATTATTTCTTAAGTTTCCTGTCTTATCCACATAAGGAACAAATTTTAATTTATTCTCTATTAATGTTTCTTTAAATAAAATACCAACATCTGTATTCGTTTTTAATGCAGGATTTAATTCTTCTGCATTTAATATTAAGATATCATAAAACTGTTTGCTGTTTTCGGGTATGTTATTATAATCTGTTTGTTTGTAATTATGAACAGAGTTATTACTTATAACATTTAATACTTTTAAGAGAGCTATAAAGATATATTCTCTTGTTTTTTCTCTATCATAATCTTCGGGGTAATGACCAGATTCAAATAATATAGTTGGTGTTTTTAGCATTTGAAAAGCATCTCCCACACAATTTGCGTTAAAACCGTCATCATATCTTCCTACTTGTCCAGGAATTTTTTTTTGCAGCTCTTTATTCATCGCTACAATTAATTGCATGCTAATTGCTCTTGAGCTAGAAATACTTCGTTCTGGATCATGTGCAGGAGCCAAAAAAGACACTGTTGCAGGTTTACTGGTGTTACCTACATTAAATATGGTTCGTTGGTCATGTAGATTAAGACAGTAATCTGGCTTAAAAGAATCGTATGTTTTTTTTAGCACTACGCTTTCTGGCTGACTTAAATCTTGGGCATCTCTATTTAAGTCTATATTATTTGCATTCACTCGTGTGTACGCGTATGCTCCATCGGGATTTAAAATGGGTATAATTTTAATAGTACAGTTCTTTTTAATAGCGCTTACTTCTTTTGTGTCTTGTTGCAAAAATTGCAATAAATCCAAAATAGCTTTTGTGGTTGTAGATTCGTTTCCATGCATTTGGGACCACATTAAAATACGATGATTTCCTTTGCCAATTGTAACACTCTTAATGTTTCTTTTTTCCACAGAAAAACCAATTTTATCTATTGTAAATTCTTTAGGAATATTTTTTAAAATGGCATCAACTTTCTCGGTAACAAGATAGCGTCCCTGTATATGTTTTTCTTTTATATTTTGGTATTCTATTGGAGACAACATTTTGATTTTTTTTAAGAACAATGCAAAAATACAATCAATATAAATTACATTTGTAAACATAAAATACACTTTTGTAACATAGTGCTATTTAGGCAATCAAGAAGGTGCATTGCGAATTTCGCAATGCAGAAAATTTTAATTGCATATTATATTGATAATGAGAGAATTGTATTCATTCTTTTAAAGTATAATTTCAATAAAAAATATAGATTATTTGTATTTCGAAAAACATAAAAATAGATTGATAAAAACATATATAAAAGATTTTGGTTATTATGGTAAACACGGATGATATTATAAAAAGGCTTACACAAATTCTAAAACACTACAGTTTATCCGCCTCCGCTTTTGCGGATAAAATTAGTGTGCAACGCTCTAGTATATCTCATTTGTTATCTGGAAGAAACAAACCTAGTTTAGATTTTGTTTTAAGAGTAATAAGCGTTTTTCCTGAAGTAAATTTATATTGGTTTCTTAAAGGAGAAGGCACTTTTCCTTTAGAAGAAAATAGCGCAAAACTAGAAGCTCCTACTCCAGCCAAAAACACCCCTAAAGAAAAAGTGTTTAATGTATTAGAAGCAAAAAAAACAGAAAAAATAGTCATTTTTTATACCGATGGCTCTTTTAAATCGTATACCGATTGGTAAAAATTTTTGAAGTACACTGTATAAGTATTTCAAATTATTTGCTCGGATTAACAGGTAATTTATTTAATTTGTATCTATGATAAAAAAAAATATTTTTAATATCTTATTACTAAGCATTACTATTTCTTGCTATCAACCCAAAAGAGATTGCAACGCCTATAAAACTGGAGAATTTACTTTTGAATATGAAATAGAAGGGGAAACAAAAACAGCCAAATTTATTCGAGATGATAAATATAGTGTGGATTACTACGACAACAAGATTGATAGCGCTTCTGTACGTTGGGTAAATGATTGCGAATTTGTCCTTAAAGATTTAAATAGTAATGTTGCTATAGTCTATAAAATATTGAGCACTACGGATAATTCTTATACTTTTGAATATAAAAGCGCAGTTAAAGATGAAAACAAAAAACTAATAGTAAAAACCGGAACTGCAACTAAAATTAAATAACCATGTTTGAAATTTTTTCTAATCCAGACGCTTGGATTGCATTACTAACTCTTACTTTTTTAGAAATTGTACTGGGAATAGATAATATTATTTTTATTTCTATTGCAGCTGGGAAACTAGACAAAACGCAACGTAAAAAAGCCACTAACATAGGTTTGGTACTTGCTATGGCAATGCGTATTGTTCTTCTTTTTGGCATCTCTTTGTTAACCTCTATGAAGAAACCTTTCTGGGTAATAAATTCCGATTGGATTAGTGGAGGAATTAGCGGCCAAGCGATAATATTATTTGCAGGTGGTTTATTTTTACTTTATAAGAGTACCAAGGAAATTCACGAAAAAGTGGAAGATAAAGGGCATGATGAAAGAGAAGTTACAAAAGCACGTTCCACATCACTTTCTAATGCAATTGTACAAATAACAGTAATAAACCTTGTATTCTCTTTTGATTCTATACTTACAGCTATCGGGATGACTAATGGTATTACTCCAGACCCTAACGACGCTCTTGTTCTTATGATTGTTGCTGTTATTATTTCTGTCGTTATTATGATGCTTTTTGCAAACCCAGTTGGAGAATTTGTAAATAAACACCCTTCTATACAGGTATTAGGACTTTCTTTTTTAATATTAATTGGTTTTATGCTAATTGCAGAGGCAGCACATTTGGCTCATTTAGAAGTGTTCGGTAATGAAGTTGGGACTATTCCTAAAGGATACCTATACTTTACTATTGCATTCTCTTTAATGGTAGAATTTTTTGATTTACGTATGAAGAAAAACAAAAAAGGAGAATCAGCATCTATATAAATAATATACACATATAAAGCATACACAAAAGCCTTATTTGTCTAAAATAAGGCTTTTACGTATAACGATAGGATTACATTAAACGCAATGCCTCTCGCCTACTTAAAGGGTTTAAAGCTGTTCTTTCTATAAAATCGGATACCCATTTAGGGTTCGTTCTGCTATATTCTCTTAAAACCCACCCTATGGCTTTATTTACAAAAAATTCTTTAGAGCCTAGTAAAAAATTAATAGTCTTACTTAACAATTGAACATCTATTTGGTTTTGTATTTCAGCTGGAACAAAAGAGCACATCTTTGCAGCCATATATTACCAGAGTGCAGCCATTTATCTACATATTCTTCTCGTTGTTCTGGATACACTTTAAAAAAAGCCCCCATTAGTTTTACAGCGATAAAATCCACGGTATCCCACCAGGACTTGTGCGTTACCATATATTCATAAAGAGCCATATCTATAGGTTGCACGTTTTTTATATATTTAAAAACCAGCTCTTGTCCAAAATACTGAAATTCCCTCTCTGGTTTATTCCATAAAATTTTTATTAAGTCTTTTAATTCGGAATGTAGAGGAAGATGTTCTTTAACTAAAAATGGTTTTTGCACTGCTCTACGGGTGACTGTCTTTAAACCAAAATATTCAAATTGGTTACGCATATATGCCTTTTGTTGTACTGCAATTTCCAAATCGGATTTATGCTTAAATTCTTTCCCTAACACTTTTACATATTGTTGCATACTATTGTCTAAAACATAAAGTAATACTTTATGTTAATATTATAATAACCTTTTAATCAACATCTTAATATAAGAC
>NZ_JADGES010000119.1 GCF_016744255.1 Maribacter sp. | reverse complement strand
TGGAATATTATTTAGATCTGCCATTTCATTAGGAAAGCCTAAATCATCTACAATGTTAAGTGCCCACATTAAGGTCCATATTCCTTCACATTTCCAGGTTTCGTATCTTTTCTTGTCTTCTGTTGGGTTATCAAGAAAATCTTTTTCTTTGGGGGTAAGTAGTTCGGAGATATTATTTTCAATTAAATATAGAACGGCCTCTGGTGCTGACAAATGATTAAAAGCAACAGAATTTGTGACAGTTAATATTGTTATTCTTTCTGTAATTTCTTTTACGGATCGTATTGTGGTTTCATTTACACTTTCTGTAAACGGTAAATTTTCATTTATCTTAATGTTATTTTTCTTCAGAATTATTTCATTTTCCTCTTTTCTTTTTAACTGGTCTTCCGTAATATCTGTTTGTTCCTTATCATAGTATTTAGATTTTATAGAAACATTTAAATTTTCAATTTCACAGTTGCCATTTTGGTCTAGGATTAAATTCGTGTTTTGATCTAAGAAATGTTGCGTGTTAGATCTTGAGATTGCTGTTTCTGGTTGAGCAAAAATAATGGCCTCAAAAGCAACAGATATTTTTTTAATTAATTTTTCAATCTCTTTAGTCTTTCCTTTATTCTGTTGAATAGAAAATTCAGAATTTATAGTTTGAATTTTTTGTAAAAAAAGCGTTTTAACCTTTTCGTTATTTGATGGTATGGATGTAATAAAACCATAAAGACCTTTTAGGTTTTCGTTTAAAGGGCAATTTTCTTCTTCATGTATTTTATAATCAGGTTGTATTCTTTCTCTATAAATTATTTGTAATTGGCTATTGGCCGCGAAAAGCCCTCCTTTAATTTCTATTGTAATTACTTTAGAGTCATTTAGGGTAGAAGTTGTTATTTCCCCTTTTGGGATATTGATTTTTAATAACGCTACTAATTTTTCGAACCCTAATTTATGCGAGTATAATGTACAAATCATTAATATTTGTTTTTCGTTTTGTAAATTTATATAATGCTTAATCCAAAATCAAAGCCATTCTTTTAAGGTTATTTTTCTCTAGGAATATATACCATATAAAGTGTCTGGTTAAATACAATTTACCGATTACATTAGTTAAACCTCTATGCTTAACAGCAATGAGCTTTGCATTAGTTAAGATACTCTTTAATTATATTTCGCATTTTTTACAATTTCTTTTAGGTCTTTACTTTTTTTGTAACCAACACCTATAACGGATAGCCCTATAGTACTAAACACAGCACCTACAGCTAACTTTCCGCCCATGTCATATATTGCCCAAATAAGACTATGTAAATGCTTTTCTTCATTAGAGTTTTCCCAAGCAGCCAAATCAAAATAGATAGTTACGCCAAATACAATAAGAACTATGCCTAGTATTAAGGCCCAAATTAATGGCTTGTTTGGGTTTCTTGACGATTTTCCAGTGTATATATTATCCATAACTATTCTTGTTTTTTAACGTCTTTAATAAACCCTGAGTAATTTAGATATTCTCCTTCATAGCGCTGAAATTTTCTTTCGCTAAAATGTTGCAGTGATGCTTTTATTGTTTCTCCTGTGAAGTTAGAGTTGTCTAAATCTACATTAGAGCCCTCTTCGGTAGTACTATTTTTATGTGGTTTTAAAAATAAAGTATCTCCATCTATAGCATTTATAAGGAGCCATGTGTCGGAACCCGCATAATTTACCTTGATCTTATCACCAATACTTGTATTTTCAATACTTTCTGTTGGATCAGCATTGCTTTTGTTTTGCCACATAAGATAACCAATGATTGCGCCTATAATTAAAAGTGGTGCTAAAAATAAAACTAAAGAAGATTTGATAACCTTTGTGCTTTTAGGCTTAATAGGAAGTTTAGATTTTTCATTTTCAAATCTATTTTCAATATCATCAGTCCACAAAACAGGAGCAATTTCTGTTTTGGTATGATGACAAAATAGCATTCCAGTGACCTTTTTTGATACCGTTATTAAGAATCCGGATTCAATACTAGACTGGTAAAAATTCAGTTCTAAACAATCTTGATTTCCACAATCTGGGCATTTGCTGGGGATTCTTTTTTTTCCTATTTGGTTAAAATGTTCGGTTGTTCTAAGTATCATAGCAGTGTTTTTTATTTAGGAGCAAAAATCAGACTTTATTAAGAAATATAACTCCCCGTTTTCAGTGTTTTTTTAAGGAGTAGGAATAGAAACTAAATTTTAAATATTCTTTATCATAGAGTAGTATGTTTACGATATAAACTTAAAATTAATGAAAATAAAAATTGTTTTTCTTTTACAATTGGTACAATTGTACGATTAATTCTCAAGAAATTATGACGGATTCCTTACCATACGAAAAAATTCCAGAAGTTGCTACAGAATACACCGCAGAAACCATTGTTTCTAGAATGGTAGATGGCTTATTTAAGGATTCTAAAGATATTTCTAAGCATAAAATTGTTTTTGAACGAAAAATGGAACTAAAGAATTTCCTTTTTAGAATCGGATTAGTGGGTCTATAGCAGATGATATTTGGCGTGCAAGACAAATTGTTGTTTTAAGACGTTCAGCTAGTAACCCTACAAAGCCTAAAGTAAACTCTTTTCTTGGCGATTTAAGAAATTAAGCCCCTTTAATCTATCTGTTTACTAGGGTTTTAAGAGTTTTTGTTTTATAGAAAATCTAGGATTGTAAATAGCATTATTATCTATAATTATGTGCTAAATTTGCTTTATGCATAGATTTTTTCCAATTATAGCTTGGTTAGGAAATTATAAAAAGAAGTTCTTTTTTAATGACTTGTTTGCAGGGCTTACTGTTGGTGTAATTCTTATTCCACAAGGAATGGCTTATGCTATGATAGCAGGATTGCCTCCTGTTTATGGTCTTTATGCATCTTTGTTGCCAGTTCTTTCCTATGTTTTTTTAGGAACATCAAGACAAATAGCAATAGGTCCAGTAGCGATGGATTCTCTTTTGGTGGCTGCCAGTTTAGGTACTTTGGCTATTAGTGGTATTGAGAATTATATAGCTATGGTTATTGTATTAACCTTATTAGTAGGTGCAATTCAATTTACTTTAGGAATTTTTAAAATGGGGTTCTTGGTAAATTACCTATCTAGACCCGTTATTAGTGGCTTTACTTCTGCAGCAGCACTAATAATTATATTTAGCCAACTTAAACATTTGTTAGGAGTAAAAATTGTTGGCAGTAGTGTTTTTCATCAACTTATTATAAATGCATTTGAAAAAATAGGCGATACCAATTTGTATGATTTTTTAATTGGTCTTATAGGTATTGTAATTCTAGTTTTATTTAAGAAAATAAATAAAAAAATACCAGCTATTCTCATTGTTGTAGTATTAGGTATTGTTAGTGTGTATTATTTAAAATTAGAAAATTATGGAGTTAAATTAGTGGGTTCTGTTCCTAGTGGTTTACCATCTTTTAAAATACCAGAAATAGATATGCAATTACTGTCCGATTTATGGCCAATGGCTTTGGCTATTGCAATGGTGGGGTATTTAGAAGCTATTTCTATAGGGAAAGCATTAGAAGAAAAAACCGGAGTAGAAACCATAGAACCTAATCAAGAGTTAGTGGCATTGGGAACATCTAATATCATAGGTTCTTTTTTTCAGGCCTATCCAGTAACGGCAAGTTTTTCAAGATCTGCAATAAACGGAGATGCAGGAGCAAAAACCAATTTGGCAGCATTATTTTCTGTACTGATGGTAGTGGTTACTTTACTTTATCTTACCCCTATTTTTTATTATTTACCAAATGCGGTTTTAGCAAGTATAATCATGGTATCTGTTTTTAAACTTATAGATTTAAGTTATGCTAAACAATTATGGTTTCATAGAAAAGATGAATTCTTTGTGCTGTTTGTTACTTTTTTGGCAACGCTTTTTATAGGGATAAAAGAAGGTATTTTAATAGGAGTTTTAATTTCCTTGTTACTCATGGTTTATAGAACTTCTAACCCACATTTTGCTGTATTAGGGCAAATAAAAGATACCGATTATTTTAAGAATATAAATAGGTTCGAGAATGATGTTGTTTTGCAAGAAGATTTATTAATTGTTAGGTTCGATGCGCAATTGTATTTCGCCAATACATCTTATTTTAAGAAAGAACTGTTTAAGTATATAGACGCTAAAGGTCCTGCATTAAAAGGTGTAATATTAAATGCAGAAGCAATAAACTATATAGATTCTACGGCGGCTAATATGTTAAAAAAGGTGATTTTAGAACTTCAAGAAAGAAAAATTAACTTTTATATAGCAGGTGCTATAGGACCAACAAGAGATATTATCTTTACAAGTGGTATTATCGATTTAGTACAAAGAGAAAATCTATTTGTAAAAACGAATGCTGCTGTAGCGTATTTTAATAATCCCGAAATAACAGAAGGATTAGGAATTAAGATAGCGCATCAGAATAAAACATATGGTAACTAATGTTACTGAATAAGAATTTATTTACCACTATTTTTGTCTTAATAAGTTGATAATTATGATTATAGAACAGATTTATACAGGTTGTTTAGCGCAAGGAGCCTATTATATAGAAAGTAACGGAGAAGTAGCCATTATAGACCCTTTGAGAGAGGTTGCGCCGTATATTAAAAGGGCAGAAGATGCTAACGCAAGTGTAAAGTATATTTTTGAAACGCATTTTCATGCAGACTTTGTTAGTGGTCATGTTACTTTATCTAAAAAAACGGGTGCTCCTATAATTTATGGGCCTACAGCTAGTCCTTCTTTTGATGCTATAATAGCTAAAGACGGGCAACAATTTAAATTAGGAGAGCTAACAATAATAGCATTACATACTCCAGGGCATACTATGGAAAGTACTACCTTTTTGTTAAGAGATAAGGATGGTAAAGATTACGCTATTTTTTCTGGAGATACTTTGTTTTTGGGAGATGTTGGTAGGCCAGATTTAGCCCAAAAAGCCGCTCATTTAACGCAAGAGCAATTAGCAGAAACTTTGTTTGATAGTTTAAGGAATAAAATTATGCCTCTAGCAGATGATGTTATTGTATACCCTGCGCATGGAGCTGGTTCTGCTTGTGGAAAAAACATGATGAAAGAAACGGTAGATACTTTAGGGAATCAAAAGAAGATGAACTATGCCCTTAGGCCAGATATGACAAAGGAAGAGTTTGTAAAAGAAGTTACAGATGGTTTGTTGCCTCCGCCAAAATACTTTCCTTTAAACGTTCAAATGAATAAAGAAGGGTACGAAGATATTAGTGTTGTATTAGATAGAGGTACTACGGCTTTATCTCCTAAGGCTTTTGAAGTAGCAGTTAATGAAACTGGCGCTATAGTTTTAGATGTTAGAAACCAAGCAGAATTTGTAAAAGGGCATGTTCCTCGTTCTATCTTTATTGGATTGAATGGAGATTTTGCGCCATGGGTAGGAGCCTTGATAGCAGATGTAAAACAACCTATTCTTTTAGTAATTCCGGATGGGAAAGAAGAAGAAGCAATTACACGTTTATCAAGAGTTGGTTTTGATGGTACCATTGGTTATCTAAAAGGAGGGATTGCAGCATGGAAGAATTCTGGAAAAGATTTTGATACTATTTCGTCTGTTCCTGCAGCAGATATACAGGAAGAATTAAAAAGTAATACAATACCAGTTTTTGATGTTCGCAAAGTAAGTGAGTTCCAGTCAGAGCATATAGTTGACGCTATAAATACGCCTTTAAGTGATTTAAATAGCCATTTAGCAGAGTTTCCAGAAAAGGGTACATTTTATGTGCATTGTGCTGGAGGGTATCGTTCTGTTATTGCTGCGTCTATATTAAAAAGCAGAGGTATTCATAATCTTGTAGATGTTGCTGGTGGTTTCGCAGCAATAAAAAACACAGATGTTGCTGTAACAAACTTCGTGTGCCCTACGACATTGTAGTACTTGCATGCAGAAGCTAATTAGGCTTGCCTGTGAAAGTTAGAAGAGGCTTAAAAAAAACAGAATACTGACTTTTATCATATTCTTTATTTGGCTAAGGCCTTAATTTTACATTAAATAAAAAAATATTAAAATGTTACATATGTTACCTCTAGTAGATTGGACCAATGGTATTATCATGATAGGAATTTTTGGATTAGTTTGTGTCGGTTTAGTTGCTGCTCTATTGATTTTTATGAATAGCGGAAAAAAGGAAGATGATGTGTAGCTGAAAAAATTACGGCATACCTTGTTGTTACGGATGAGTTAGAGTTTAATGTTGTTGCATTAGACTTTAACTCATTTTTTTTATGTCTAACTATAAAGTTTGTTTTATAAATTATTTTACTTATATTTAGTAAGAATTAAGCTACATATTAAGTATTTAAAATATATAAAAATTGGTTAGTGGTAAGTTGGTGCCTTAAAGAAGTGTTGAGGGCACCAACTTTTGTTTTTTATAATAAAATATTGAATATCCGTTATTTATCATAATCCTGTAATGCCTTCTATCACTAGTCTGTCGAATAATTTTTCTCCAAAATAGCGTCTATTCAACTTGTATATGAATTCATTGAGGTATAATTGAAGGTATTTACCTTTGATTTTATGATAATTCCCTAATAAGTTTCTTTTTGCATTGCTGATTGTTATATGTACCCATTGCAAAGTTTCAATTGTTGTTTGTTTATCTGATTTTTCAGAGATATGCAACTCTATATAATCTGCAATATCCACATAGGAAGTACTTTGATCACTAAATACTATGGTTGATTCTTTGAGTGTGCTCTGAAGTTTTTGCGTTACCTCTTCTTTTTTATGGGTTTCTAGTACTTTAGCCTTGAAGTATCTACAATGTTTTGACTTCTTACCTGTAGTAATGTCTTCTAATGGAATAGATTCTGCAGAAATGGCGACATTTTGTTTTCCTGCCGAACCACGTCCTCTCTTACCTTTACTTTTCTCTAGTTCTGTAGACTCAACAGTAAAATAGCCTTCATCAAATTCAATCATTCCTTCAAGTGTATATCTAGCATCCCTATTACCCATAGCCTTTCGAAGTTTATGAACCATAGCCCATACTGGCTCATAACGTTTGAGACCAAGCTGTTTCTGTATCTCTTTAGTAGAAAAACCTTTTTTTGTAACACTCATTAAAAACATAGTTTTATACCAAAGTAAAAAAGGAAGGTTTGAACTCTGCATGATTGTACCACTACGCAACGATGTCCGAGAACGACACTTCTTACATTCATAACTCCATCGACTCTTTATCCAATAATGTTCTGTATGGGAACAAGCATGGCACGAAACGCCAATTTTATCCCGCTCCTCTTTAAAATGCACTCTACAAGACTCTTCGCTATCAAAATGAGCCGTAAAACTAAATATGTTCATCAGTGAGTTTTTATACAAATTACGATTTATTTAGCCATTATGAGTGTTTACGGATATTCAATAAAATTATGTCGTTTTTAATAATTAGTTATAGCCGAAATAATATTTTTAGGTTTTTTCTGCACGTAACTTTGTATAATTCTTAAAACATCTAAATTGTGTTTTTGTGGAATAATAAAAGCGCTTACGTCCTCTAAATTATTTATCTGTTCTTCTTTTGGTATAAAACCATAACCTTTATATTCTCCTTGATTTACAAGTACTACAGAAAATTCATCTTTTGCTCTTCCTTGTTCTTTTATAAAATATGTTTCTTGGGAATTTTCTATACTCTCTAATGCTTGTTTTACACGTTTGTTATAAGTTTCAGGTATTTCTTTTTGTTGGCAAATTCCGTTGCATTTTTTTATTTTATAATGAGAGCATTGCTCTATATCTTCTTGTAGATGACAGTATTTAGGACATAGGTTAAATTCTTCACAGATTTTTTCCAAAGCGAATCTACAATCTGCTATACTAAAAAAATGATGTACAGAATTTGGGATTAATTTTATTTTATTATAAGCTATATGTAGAATCCCATTTCTATCTTCGTAGCTAAAAATACCATATTGCATGGTAGTTTTCTTTTTGGCTTTGTTATAAATGGGCATTTCTTTTTTTATGGCAGCAGATTCCATTAATAAAGCTAATAGTTCGCTTCCAGAAGTTTCAAAATCTAAATGTGCTGTATTTGTGCACATTTCAATCTCTTTAGTACTCTTATTATAAAAATGACTAAGTACTCTTTTCTTTATATTAATAGCTTTGCCAATATAAATACTCTTGTTTTTGGCATCTTTAAAATAATAAATTCCAGCCTGGCTTGGAAGATTATCAAATTCTTCTTTAGGTAAAGAAGGAGGTAGAGTATTTTCTTGAGATTTACTGTTTAAAAAGGATTTAAAAACCCCTTCGGCGCCTTCTGCTCTTTGTAGTTTTTTAAATAAAAGTAAGGTTGCGTGGGCATCACCACGTGCTCTATGTCTATTGCTAAGAGGTATGTTTAAGGAAGAACACAGCTTTCCTAGACTGTACGATTGAAAACCAGGTATTAATTTTCTAGATAAGCGAACCGTGCAGAGTTTTTTACGGCTATATTCTATGCCAATATTCTGTAATTCGTTTTTAATTACATTATAATCAAAGCCAACGCTATGTGCTACGAATATGGTGTCTTTAGTGATTTCTAGTATTTTAGGGGCAATTTCTTTTAGTGTAGGAGCATTGCGCACCATATTATTATCTATTCCTGTAAGTCCGGTTATAAAGTAAGAGATATCACATTCAGGGTTTACAAGACTGGTAAATTCTTCTATAACCTCGTTTCCATTGTATTTAAAAATGGAAATTTCGGTAACTTTATTACCCTTAATTCCATTCCCTGTTGTTTCAATATCAATTATAGTATACATGCTTCCCAAGTTCGATGGAAAGTTAAGAAAATATGTAACTGCTATTTAGCCTATAATACCGTTTTTTTTACAAAAGGATAAAACATCATCTGTAGAGTGAGATTTAGCTTTTCTTAAAATATTTTTTCGGTGTGTTTGTACGGTTAATTTACTTAAGCATAGTTGATTTGCTATTTCTTTTGAGGTGTATTTTTTTGCAATCAAGTTAATAATTTCCTTCTCTCGTTTCGTGTAAAAATCCCTATAGAGTTTATAGATTACTTTTTTAAAGGCAATTAAATCTAATTCTTTTGCATGAAATTCCCATTCTACGCGGTCATGGGTTTCTATAAAAGAAATATCAGTTAATAAAGAAAAGTTACTTATCATCTTCCCTTCATCGTCTCTTTCTAAAACAGAAGATTGCACCAATATTTTGCTATAAGTACCATCTTTTTTTAAGAATCTAAAAGAAAGTAATAAATGAGATTCTTTGTTTTGAATAGGAATGTTTATAACATGAGAGACAACACCTGTAGTAATATTTTTAACCAATTCTCTATCCTCAGGGTGTGTATAAGCAATGATGTCTTCGGTGTTAAATTCACTTAATTTATAACCTGTTAAATTTTCTAAACCTTTTTCGTAAACAATACCTCTTGATCGCCAATTTGTGACATAGAAGCATTGCTTGCTATTTAACGGAAAATGGTTAAAAATAGCATAGTTTTCTAGCTTACTATTGTGGGTGCCCGTTGTTTTTTGAATGTCTTCTCTGAGATTTTTTATTTCGTTTCCTGCTTTCATTTTTATAAGTAAAGCATTATAGGCTAATCGATATTTTTAAATTTAGGGAACTTAAAGAAAAGCTAATCAGGGTTTTTTTAATAGTGTACAATGATAGGGTATAGTTGCTTTTTTTTATAAAAAAAACATATACCGTAATCGATTGTTTTCTCTTGGCGCAAAGTCCTATAAACGATTAAAAGATTGATTAGCTTTTGTTTAAGAGGCCACTAAAATAG
>NZ_JADGES010000118.1 GCF_016744255.1 Maribacter sp. | reverse complement strand
AAAACGGGGAAAACGTAATAATAGGAGAAACCAAAGGTTTAGGAGCGCCAAGACATAAAGGTGTAGCTAAAAAAAAAAAAATTAACACATCAATAATTTTGGATAGTGGGAAACCATACCCCCACCATGCACCAGGACAAGCGGTAGTTCCGAGGGAAACTACCGCTCCTGTTCTGGATATGCCTGTTGTAGAGCCAGAGATTGTAAAAGTGCCTAAAACAGTACAAAAAAGAGACAAGTCTAAAAACAGTCTAGTAAAAGGAATTGACACCGTTGGCACCGAAGCAATGGAAAAGTATAATTTATCAGGAGATTTAGGACGTTTTTTGGGAAACCCTGAGATTAAGCCAAAAGAAAGTGTGGTAGTTACGCTAGATGCACCACAGGGAGCAATGAAAACACGTTTGTTTTTTCAGCTAATGAACATGTACGCAACCGCTGGGTATAAAGTGTTATTCCTTTCTTTAGAGGAGCATCCAGACAGCGCTCTTTTTAAAGATAAAAGAGACCAGTATTTAACACCACAGGCGCAACAATCTATTGATACCGTAGGTGAATTACCAAACGGAGTAAAAGACTTTCACGAATTAGTATCGGACTACGATGTATTTTTTATTGATAGCTGGGGAAAGTTCACCAAATATGATAAAAAGACTGATTTAGATAATGATATAAGAAAACGGTACGATGGTAAAAAGTTCTTTACCATTTACCAGCGCACAAGTTCAGGAAGTATGCGAGGCGGTGCGGCATCCCAATTTGATGGCGATATGATAATGAAAATTCATAAAGAAGAAGGAGACTACACTAAAAATTACGCCTATTGGGATAAAAACAGATACGAAGTAGAACCAGGATTAAAATATTACATACATAGTCAAACCTTAAACCCTTCAGAACAATCGCAAGGAATATCAGGAGAACCAATAGTGTTAAGTTAAAAATTGTCTTTCATCACAAACAAAAAAATAAAAAAAATGTCTACACATAAAGACAATTAGTGTTTATAGTTTCATTTGTTTAGTTAGTTGGTTAGTTGAAAAGGCGCCTCTTTAATTAGGGGTGGCTTTTTTTTATAGGAAATTGTATATGAATATTTTGTGTTTTATTTGGTTGTATTTTATTTTTCTTCTCTATCTTTTTTCATATTAATTTTTTAAAAAATTGTCTACGGATAATTCTTGAATAAATTTTTTCAACTCTAGTATAGATGGGTGTAATAATAATTTCTCATCATTCCACTCTTCGTCATAAGACTCTATTAGGACAAATCTCATAGGAGTTTCTTGTACTACATGCACTAGGTAACAAGGTTCCTCTCGGTGTAAAATATAAAGTTCCTCACTTGATTGGTCCACAGAGACTAAAAATTTTGAAATATTAGAATCTATAAGTTCCGTGTCTTTTAAACCAATAACTTCCGCTAGTATCGTATAATTTTTTAAGCTAGGAGAATAATCTAAACCAAACATTCTACCAATATTATTTCTTGCAAATGGGGTTAGTTCTGCTATTTTAGTTTGCCACCCATGACTCCCCCATTTGTCTATTGCTTTTTCTTTTAAATTAAGAACAAGCATTTTCCAACGCTCGTTCTTTTTTTCTTGTTCTTTCATTTATTAATTGTAAAGTTTCCTGTAGAATATCCTGTTTTTCCATTCTTACACATTAAAAACAAGGTTCCAGATGCAGGATGTATTAAGTGATTAATTGCCGCTTCTTTTAATTGAAATTCCGAAAAAATATTAGGAACCGTTGCTGTTACATTATACACAGTAATAGTAGTATCTATTTCTTTGCAGTTACCTTGCTGCTTTTTTCTAAAATTAGCCTTAGACCTCTTAGACATCAAATCCCAATCTCTACCTAATTCCTCTGCTAAATCTGAATAATTTTGAGTAATTTTAGTTTTTTCCGTGGCGTAGACATTAAATTGACCGTTAACCTTTAATACAGTAGTTGATATAGTTTTCATAATAATTGTGCCGACTTTAATGTCCTGCTCGGGACTTTTAATTGTTTATGCCTTATTGCATGAAGCAAATATAATAATATATTTTAAATTACATCATATTTGATGTAATTATTTTAATTAAGTCTTATTTTTTAAGTTTTTCCACTAAATTAGCAACAAAATCTTTTGTTTCTTTGTTTTTAATTAGTGTAACTATTCATTTTAGCGTTAAAAATTCGCATTATATACGCATTTAAAATACCCCAACACCTAAAAAGCATAGGTTTAACAGTGCTTAACATATTTTTAAAACCCTGCCTTCTAAGCAGACGGTCCCAGGTTCGAATCCTGGTGCGATCACAAATAATTGGAAAGCCTCATAAGTAGTTTACTTTTGAGGCTTATTTTTTACCCTATTTTTTCTCCTTGCAAATAACTTAAAGTCAGTCTCTTTAGGACTTCCTTAAAGATTTGTTAATATTCGTTTATAAAATTATACTCTTCTAATAAATAGTAAATTTGTTATTGAATTACATTTTTTACCAATTCTATAAGTTTTGGAATACAATTTGCTTTTCAATATTTCTAGAACCTAAAAAAATAACAAGATGAAAAATATTCTATCCCTATCTTTAATAATATTAATGGTATTTTCTACCGTTGCCCAAAAACAAAAATCTAAAGAGTTAAGTAAATTTACAGAACTAAAGGTATACGACCGTATTATTGTTTCTCTTGTAAAAAGCACCGAAAACAAAATAGTAATTACTGGTGACGATAAAGATGAAGTTAACATCTCTAACAAAGATGGCCTATTAAAAATACGCATGGAGTTCGATAATTTTCTAGATGGCACCGAAGCGAAAGCTACTTTATATTATACCGAAAATCTGAGTTTAATAGATGTAAATGAAAATGCAAAAGTTATTTCAGAAGAAACTTTTAAAGGCAGCTATGCGCAAATTAAAGGCCAAGAAGGAGGTGAAATTGATTTAAAAATAAACCTAGAAAAATTGTACGTAAAGTCGGTTTCTGGTAGTGAAATAACCCTTTCTGGAAACTCTACGGAACAAGAAATAGCTGTAAATACTGGTGGTAAAGTTTTTAATAAAGACTTGCAAACAAAAGACACTAAAGTAGTTGTAATGGCTGGTGGTCGTGCGGACGTTACAGCTAGCAATTTGGTAAACGCTAAGGTTAAAGCGGGTGGCTATATTTATATTTACGGAAACCCTAATACTATTGAGAAAGACAAATTATTTGGCGGCAAAATAAAAGTGATGGATTAATTATTGCTCCAAACTAATTGCCATAAACTCTTGTAATTCATTTTTATCAAATTGTGGCTTAATCTCTATTGGGTTGCAACAAACCTCACAATCTTCTACATAAGTCTGGCTTGTTACAGAAGTATCTAATAACATCGATATTTCTTCCCAGCAATGTGGGCATTGAAAAAAATGTTCTAACATAATTATTGCTTTATTTTAAAAAGCCACATTCAGCAATTGCCCTGTTAATTGCAGTAATTGTAGTTCGGACAATTTAGCATCATACTTTGCTAAATTTTTATTCGTTTGGGCATTTAATAGATTTATTTGTGCTTGCCTAAATTCTATAGATGTAATTCTTCCTAACTGAAATTGCTCTTTAGAACGCTCAAAATTATTGGCATTAGTAATTACGTTTTGTTCCTGAATTTTAAAAATATGCAGGCGATTCTCGTAAATTTCCAGCGCATTTTCTATATCTCTATGTACTTCTAAAACTACCTGTTTTACTAACAGCTCCTGATTAAGTTGTGCAATTTTAGCGTTTTTAACCCTGACGGTTGTTCCTCCGCCATCAAAAAGATTCCAAGACAAACTAGCACCTAAAGCTATATTATCGCTAGTTCTGTTAGTTCCTGGGAATATTTGTCCCGAAACAAAAGGAGAAGGTGCGCTTTGGTTTAAGTTCCATCCATAAGACCCCGTTAACCCAATAGTTGGTAGGTAACCAGACTTATTAACCTTAATATCATAGGCGTTAATTTTTAATCCTTTATCCGCAATTAATAAATTTACATTATTCTCTTTGGCCTGTGTTATATATTCCTCTAATTGTAATCTAGGAATAAACCGTATAACCGTATCTACAGCATATAAATCTTTTAATTCTTGATTTAAAATAACGTTTAAATCTCTTTTTACATTATTTAAAGATTGCGCAGCGTTCATTATATTAATGCTATCATTGGTAACATCTACCTGAGCATTTAAAACATCTAGCTTAGTGCTTTGTCCATATTCAAAAGCGTATTCTGCTCTTTTTATTCTTTGCTTAGAAATTTCCAAAGCCTGCTTAAATACTTTCTCATTTTCGGTTAACCTAGCTACTTCATAATACACACTAAATAGCTGAATAATTGTATTTTCAATGGTTTCCCTAGCTTGCAAATTGGTTAATTTATATTGCTCTTTTAACTTTTTATAATTGTAGAAACGGTTTAATCCATCGAAAAGCGTGTAATTAACTGAAAGTGCCGCATTGTATGTTTGCGATTCTGCCCCATTTAATTCTATATCTGCTGTTGGGCTTCCATCTGTTTCAAGCCGTCCTGGATACTCTGTAGTACTATTTAAATTCCCATAATTAGCACCGGCACTCCCAGTTACTCTTGGTAAATAGCCTGAATTAAGTATGCTTTTGTTATTTTCTGCTACCTCTATACTGTTTTTAGCGACTTTAATTCCGTAATTATTCTCTAATGCTAAAGATACAGCCACATCCTTTGTTAGCATTTTTTCTTGCCCGCTAACCGTACAAAAAAATAATATCCATGAAATACAACTAATAGTTGTTCTATTCAGTATGCTCATCCTTCTAATTCTTTAATAACTATCTTACTCTATTCTTCTATCTGGTTCGTTGCCTTTTTTCTTAAATCCGTAGACAAATGCACTTCTTCTTTCTGTTCTTTTATAGCCCTCTCTACTTCTTCTTTTGCAATTTCATCACCTGTAATCAACCATTTCGTAGTAACCTTTAGTTTGTTACTAAAAGAGAGAAAAATAGGTAACATTAATAAGGTAAGAACTGTTGCAAAACCAATTCCATATGCAATAGATATAGCCATTGGTTTTAAAAATTGAGCCTGTCTACTGGTTTCTAACATTAAAGGCGCTAAACCTGCAATTGTAGTTATAGACGTTAAGAATATTGCTCTAAATCTGGATCTGCCAGCATCATACAAAGCATCATCGAAGGTCATTCCATTTTTTAGGTTATTATTAAATTTACCTATAAGCACTAGTCCATCATTTACCATAATACCTATTAAAGCTATTATACCTAACATAGACAGTATATTAATAGGGAAATCATGTATCCAATGCCCCCAAGCAATTGCAGTTAAACTAAAAGGTACTAATAACAACAACATTAAGGGTTGACTAAAGCTCCTAAAAGTAAAAGCAATGGTAATATAAATAAGTCCTAAAACGGTTAAACCTGCTATTTTTAATGATTTAAGCATTTTACCTGCTTCCCTATTCTGCCCTTCATACAAAGCAGATACTGTTGGGTATTTAGATTCAATTTCGGGCATAATATTCTTTTGAATATCTTCCAAAACATCCGTACCACTAGTCTCTTTATCATTGACCAAATCTGCAGAAATCTGAATTTCTCTACGGCCTTCTAATCTATTAATTGCAACATCTCCTCTTTCAATAACATAATTTGCTATTTCTTTTAAAGGAACCCTAGCTCCACTAGGGGTTACTATGCGCATTTCGTCTAAATCTGTAATGGAAGATCTGTTTTCTCGATCGTACCTCACCCAAACCCGTATTTCATCTTGCCCCCTTTGAAAACGTTGCGCCTGAGCACCGAAAAAACCAGCTCTTACTTGTGACATTATACCTCGCAAGTTCAACCCTAACAAATAGGCATTTTCTTTAAGTTCTAGTCGTATTTCTTTAATGCCTTCTGGATCATTATCAGCGATATCTTTTAGCGCAGAATTACTTAATAAAGCGTCTTTTAATTCCTTTTTTGCTGCTTTTAATTCTTTTATATTATTTCCTAAAAGGGAAACCGCAACCGGAGAACCCCCAAAATTTCCTCCAGATCCATATATAAGACTTTCTACTCCTATTACTGGACCAACAAGTTCTCGTAATCTATTAGTAACCAAATCGGATCGTACAGCATCCGGACGCTCTTCTCCTGGAAGAAGATTAATAGTCAACGTTGCTGTTGAAGAGCCTGGGCCAAGTCTTTTAATAACATTTTCAAAAAGTAATTTATCGGCCCCTTTTAAATATTCCTCCGAAAGCTCCTTGTTTACAATTTTAGCTTTACTCTCTATATAAGAAATAATAGAATCTGTAACCTTTTCATTAGTTCCGTTAGGCATTAATAACTCTACCTGAATTCTATCACTCGCAATTCTAGGAAAAAAGGACGTTCTTATAACTCCCCCTCCTATAGATCCAAAGGTTAAAATTAATGCTACTGCAAAAAAGGAGAATGATAATAATTTATAGCGCATTGCAAATTTCAATGTTGGACTATACAGATTATCTCTCATCCATTTCATAAAACGATCTCCCATTTCATTAATAACCCTAAGTTCTGCAAAAGCTCTACCAATGGCAGTCTTTGGTTTTTTTGCCATTGGCTGTAGTGCCTTAGAATGCGCTAAATGCGCTGGTAAAATAATCAAGGCTTCCACTAAAGAAACAACTAAGGTTAAAATAACAATTACAGAAACTTCACTAAAAAACTCCCCTATTCTACCATCTAAAAACAAAAATATAGAAAAGGCTAAAATAGTAGTAATAATTGCTGAGACTATAGGCGGTATTACCTCCATAGTACCATCTATTGCTGCTTGTATTGGTGATTTTCCCTTTTCGTAATGTTGGTATATATTCTCTGCGATTACAATACCATCATCTACTAAAATTCCTATAACAATAATCATCCCAAAAAGAGAAAGAACATTAATGGTCACATTAAAAAAACTAGCAAAAACAAACATTCCTAAAAAAGATATTGGCAACCCAAATGCTACCCAAAAAGCCAATCTGGTATTTAAAAAAAGAGAAAGAAAAAGGAGAACCAAAATCATTCCCATTACGGCATTTGCTGTAAGCAGCTCCGTTCTTTGCGTTAGGGTTTTAGATTGATCGCTAACTACATTTAATTGAACATTATTATATTTTTGATTAAAAATGGCTATATAATCCTTTACTTTTTCTGCAGAACCTATTAAATCTTCTGTATTTGTGCTTGTTATAGTAGTATTAACTGCTAAATTCCCATTAAAATAAGAGGCATTAGGAGACTCCGCAAATCGATCTCTGATTATAGCCACATCCTTTAACCGTATGGTTCTTCCAAAGGAATCTGCTCTAATGATTAAATTAGATAATTCGGTGCCATAATACGCTCTATTATTTGCCCTAATTAGATATTCCTCTGCGTCTGTTTTTATATTACCTCCTGTAACTAAAATATTAGCATTAGCAACTGCTTGGGCAACATCTGAGAAAGACAAACTAAATGCTAGCAAACTATTTTCATCTACAGCAATTTCTATTTCTTCTTGAGGATAACCGGTAATGCTAATCTGCGATATACCATCAATGGCTCTAATATCATTTTCTATCTGCCTTCCTATTTGTTTTAACGTTCCTAAAGGAATTCCTTCTCCACTAACAGCAAAACCAATTGTCTGTCTTACCGCTTCTAATTTAGATACAATTAAAGGTTCCATTCCTGTTGGAAAAGTAGGCACACGGTCTACCGCATTTTTCACCTCTAAGAGCATAAAATCTATATCTCTCCCTTTTTCTATTTCTACATTAATATTTCCACTATTTTCTCTAGATGTAGATGTTACCCGATCTACACCCTGCAAGCCTTTTAGATTATCTTCAATTTTTAATACTATACCTTCTTCTATCTCTTGTGGTGATGCTCCAGGATAGGTAATATTAATAGCTATATTTTTAGAATCTGTCAGTGGAAAAAAAGAAGATTTTAAAGATAATGCCCCTACAATACCAAACACAAAAACAGCAATAATTAGAACATTAACTGCTACATGGTATTTTATAAAATATTCAATTATTTTACGCATTATTTTTTAGATTTATCTTTTTTCTCTTTATAAATTTTTACTGCCATCCCTACATAAGAGCCCATTAAGGGCTTGTCCAAAATTGTAGTACCATTAGGTACTTCTTTTATTACTACTTTTTTATCCGAAAAATATATGGGTCTAACATCAATCAAATCTAAAACAGAATCTTTTACTACATAAATTTGATTAGTCTCTAGTAATAAATTACGCTCTATTTCTATTGCATTTTCTTCTGCTCTTGCATCTAGGTTTGCTTCTAAATACATACCTTCTTTTAAACTACTATCCTTTATTTCGATAAACGCTTTTATGGTTTGTGAAGCAACATCTACCCTTCCATTAACCCTTACTACTTTCCCTACATATTCCCTGGTTTTATCTAAATTAGTAAGTGCCACTTTTTCTCCTATCTTTAGCAAATCGCTATATTCTTTACTAACAGAAACTTCTAGCTCATAAACATCTGTGTTAATAAATTCGCCCAGTTTTTGGCCTGATCTTACAAGTGTTCCTTCTGTTACTAGTGCCTCTGTTAATACTCCTCTGAAAGGTGCCGATATTCTATATTTAGACAACCTTTGTTCTAAATTTTTAACATTATAATACGTGGTTAATATCCCCCTTCCAGAAATAAAGAATTTTTCTTTTTCAGAAACCATCCTAGGCAATTCTGGAGTATTTTTATCCATATCAAAAGCACTTAAATATGCTTGCCATTTAGGGTAAAAATCTGGATAGTCTAATCGTAAATCTGGCATTATGGATGTAATTTGATTGTACAAATTACTTTTTGCTGATTTAACAGATGCTTTATATTCAGAGTCGTCTATCTTAATAATAGTCTCTCCCAAACCATATAATTGACCTGCTTTAAAAAGTTTATTTCCTTTTCTAAAAATACCTTGCACTTCCGCATAAATATCTACTCGCCTTTTAGCCATTAAATTACCGTTAGCTGCAACAATAATAGGGATGGTTGTGTTTTTTACTATATCTGTAAAAACGGTTTTAACCACTTTTTCCACTTTTGGTTTTGGCTTTGTTTTACTTGCTATTATTTTCTTAGCAAGTAAAACAGCACCTATTATAAACAAAATGCCTAATACGGATAATATAATTTTTCTCATAGCTGGGTTGGTTATTATAATGGCTGGGCTTTTATACCCATATTGCATTGTATCTTTTTTAAAATTCGAATTGCTATCTCTTTTTCTTCTGGTGTTATGCCTTTTCCTAAAGAATCTAACAAATCTCTAAGTATTGGTTTTGTTTTAGCGTAAATATTTCTTCCTTCCGCTGTTAAAAAAACCTCCCTAATCCTTTTATCGTCTTTACTCCTTACTCTTTGTATATAATTTTTGCTTTCCATCTTAGATAATAGCCTAGTTAAGGTAGATTTATCTCTTAATGTTAAAAACGCAAGTTCATTCTGATTTAATCCATTTTTTTGATGCAATTTTTTCAACACCACCACCTGTTCTTTACTTAAATCTAACCCATTTTCATTGAGTTTTTCTTGTAAAAAACAATCTACCATTTTAGATGTTTTACCTAACCATGGGATAATGGAGGTTTCAAAATCTATATTTTCATCCAAAGATTTCATGGCACGAAACTACGCAAAACCAATTAGTTGTGTAGGCAACTAATGTTAAATGTTTCCTAAGAAAACAAAAAAAGGGGATGCATTATGCATCCCCTTTTTTCCTTGTTTTTTTGTCCCGTCCTGAAATAGCGATACACTAAAACTTTAGTGTAATGAAAACATCATTAAATATTGGCAGTACCAAGCGTACCCAAAAAGATTACTCGCTCT
>NZ_JADGES010000012.1 GCF_016744255.1 Maribacter sp. | reverse complement strand
GTAGTGGTATCCTTTTTTTTTTTTTTGAACAATAGAAATTATAAAAAAAAGATATAACGTATAGCCCGTAATACGCCCCAATAAAGAAAAAATAAAAAATTAGATAAGGACATGAAAGTAACAGATCATATAGTAAATGCTAAGGGAAAGACCTTATTTTCTTTTGAGATTGTTCCGCCAGTTAAAGGGAAAAACATTCAGGAGTTATACAATAATATAGATCCATTAATGGAGTTTAAACCTCCTTTTATTGATGTTACTACGTCTAGGGAAGAATATGTTTATATTAATAAGTCTGGTTTGTTAGATAAACAAATTACACGTATGCGTCCAGGAACGGTAGGTATTTGCGCATCTATAAAACATAAGTATAATGTAGATACGGTACCTCATGTTCTTTGTGGTGGGTTTACTAAGGAAGAAACAGAATATGTTCTTGTAGATTGTCAATATTTAGGAATAGATAATGTTATGGCGTTGCGTGGTGATGCTATGCGAGAGGAGCAATATTTTACGCCTGCAAAGGGAGGACATACCTATGCAGCTAGTTTAGTTTCTCAGATACAAGATTTAAATACAGGTAAGTATTTACATGATGATACTCCTATGGAGAATAATGCTAATTTCTGTATTGGTGTGGCTGGGTATCCAGAAAAACACTTGGAGGCACCATCTTTAAAATCGGATTTAAAACGATTAAAAGAAAAGGTAGATGCTGGTGCAGATTATGTGGTTACACAAATGTTTTTTGATAATCAGAAGTATTTTCAGTTTGTAGAAGCTGCTAAGGCCATAGGAATTAATGTGCCAATTATACCAGGAATTAAACCTCTTGCAGTTAAAAGACATCTACAGATATTGCCACAAGTATTTAAGATAGATTTACCGCAAAATTTAATTGATGCAGTAGATTGCTGCGAGAATAATAAGGCTGTTAGACAGGTTGGTATAGAGTGGGCAATACAACAGTCTAAAGAGTTAAAAGAAGCTGGTGTTCCTGTATTGCATTATTATTCTATGGGCAAATCGGATAACGTATATTCTATTGCAAAAGAATTATTTTAATAAATATTTTTATGTTAAATACAAAGGAAAGGAGACTGGTTTCAAATCCCTATTTTTGTAGTTTATGAGACTAATTTTCTTTTTAGTAGCAGTATTATCTTTTTCTTCTTGTTTGTCGCAAGAAGGTAAATCTGCAAAAATGTATACCATGGATGCTAGTCAATTTTATGGCTCCGTGCTTAAGCATAATCCAAGCATTTCGCATTTAATAACGGACTATCCAGAAGGATTTATTTTAAGCTTAAATAAAAAAACATTTGGGGAAGAGGCTTGGGAACAAGCTTATGGTTACCCAGATGTGGGGTATTCTTTCATCTATCAGAATATGAATAAGAGTACTCTGGGGGAGCATTATGGTGTTTTTCTACACTATAATTTTTATTATTTAAAGCGAAATTTACAACTGAGGTTTGGTCAAGGGGTGTCCTATAATACCAATCCTTATGATAAGGAGACTAATTTTAGAAACAATGCTTATGGAACTTCTGTTATGGCATCTGTTTATTTTATGCTAAACTATCATAAAGAGAATATTTATAAGGGTTTGGGTTTTAAAGCAGGGCTTTCACTAATACATTATTCTAATGGTAGTTTTAAGTCGCCAAACACATCTACCAATACGCTAGCCTTTAATGTAGGATTAGTTTACGCTTTAGATGGTGGTAAAGAAAGGACTTACGTGGTAGATGTAGAAAAAGTAAAATACACAGAACCTGTAAAATATAATGTGGCTCTAAGAACAGGAATTAATAGTAGCGATGTAGAGGGAATGGGCCAATACCCTTTTTATATACTATCAGCTTATGCAGATAAACGTATTGGAAGAAAAAGCGCTTTACATTTTGGAACGGATATTTTCTTTTCCAGATTTTTAAAAGAGTTAATACGTTTTCAAAGTATTTCATTTCCTGAAAATAATGTAGCCGCAGATACAGATTACAAGCGTATAGGTTTGTTTCTAGGGCACGAATTATTTATTAATAAACTATCTATCACTACCCAATTAGGATATTATGTGTATTATCCTTTCGATTTTGAAGGCAGAATGTATAATAGATTGGGGTTAAAAAGATATTTAGGAGATAAATTTTTTGCTGAGGTTGCTTTAAAATCTCATGCAGCTAACGCAGAAGCTATTGAGTTTGGAGTTGGAATTCGGTTTTAAAATATAGAAGTGAAAAAAATAAAACACATATTCTTTTTATTGTTGGTTTTAAACCTGGCATGTACTAGTACAAGTGCTCCAGATTGTTTCCAAGCAGCTGGTGATATTAGCAGAGAAGAAGTTACACTTGCAGATTTTAATAAAATTACAGTTTTTGAAAATATAGAACTTATTCTAAAAGAAGGAGAGCAGAAGGTAGAGATAGAAACAGGTGAATTTTTAAGAGAAGAAGTAACTGCTGTTGTAGAAGATGGTAGGTTAGTTCTAAGAGATGAAAACGATTGCAATTTTGTTAGAGATTACGGTGTAACCAAAATTTATGTGACCGCTCCTAATATTAAAGAAATAAGAAGTAGTACAAGTTGGCCAATTCGCAGTGAAGGCATATTATCTTACAATAGTTTAACGTTGCTTTCCGAAAGCTATGGCGAACCAGAGGCGGAAACAACAGATGGCGAGTTTATTTTAACTTTAAATGCCAATAGTATTTCTGTGGTAGTAAATGGTAATTCTTATTTTAAACTAAGTGGCAGTACTAAAAATTTGAATGTAATGATAGCTGCTGGAGATTCTAGGATAGAAACAGAAAACCTAATGGCAAAGAGCATTATTTTTAACCATAGAGGCTCTAATGATTTGTTGATACATCCAGAAGAAACACTAACAGGTGTACTAAGAGGAACAGGAGATGTCAGGAGTTTTAATAAGCCTCCTAGCGTTTCTGTAGAAACCTTATATACTGGCAAGCTAATTTTTGAAGATTAAAAAGGAATAGGCATACATGAAAAACCCTATTACGGCTTATTTAAAAAAAATATTTTTATCTAATAAAATAATTGGAGAGGATACCCAGTTACAAGGATTAGTAAAGGCAGATGTTCTATTACAAAGGTTAATTGCAGAAAAGCAAATACCAGGGGTAGCAATAACGGTTCTGGAGAAAGGAAAAACGATATTCCAAAAAAGCTATGGTTATGCAGATATAGAGGAGAAAATAATAATAGATCCTAAAAAAACACAATTTAGAATAGCCAGTGTATCTAAACCTATTGCGGCTACAGCTTTAGCATATATGGTAGCAGATGGGATTATAGATTTAGATGCATCTTTCTATGATTATGTTCCGTATTATCCAAAGAAAAAATGGGATTTTACCATGCGCCAATTAGCTAGCCACACTGCAGGAATTAGAAGTTATAAAGGAATAGAGTATGGACTAAATAAAGAGTATTCGATAAAGGATAGTATTTCGATTTTTAAAGAGGATCCTTTGCTTTTTAAGCCAGGAACAGATTATTTATATACTAGCTTCGATTGGGTTTTGGTTTCACTTGCGATGCAAGAAGCTAGTGGAATTCCTTTTGAGAATTATGTACAAGAAAAAGTATTGCAACCATTAGGGATGTGTAATACGGAAGCAGAAATTCCCGGGAATAGCTATCCAAATGCTACTTCTTTTTATTCCAAAAATCGATTAGGGTTTAGATTGTCGATTCCTGTAAATAATTATTATAAGTTGGCGGGAGGAGGTTTTCTTTCTACAGCGGTAGATATAGCAAATTTTGGTCAAGCTTTTTTAGCGAAACAAGTCTTGCAAAAAGATATGCTAACACAGTTTTTAACATCAGAATCTATCAATGGTAAGCCAACATATTACGGGTTAGGTTGGCAAGTAAGCCAAGATAAAAAGGGAAGAAAGTATTTTGGGCACGTAGGAAATGGCGTTGGCGGATATTCTAATTTTTATGTGTATCCAAAAGAGCAATTGGTATTTTCTATTTTAACAAATTGTACCAACCCCAATATTCAAGAAGAGTTAGACGAGGTGATAAGTCTCATAATAGAAAGGTTAGCTATTCCTTTGTCATAATAACGTATTCGATAAAAAATAAAGTAAAATTATATTTTTAATATAAAGAACCTATTCTTTGGGGGTATTTTTCATTTTTAGGTTATTCGCAATAATAGTAGTTAAGTGCTTAAATATTGTAGCTTATTCACTTAAATATTTACAAATAAGTAAAAATTCGATGTAAAGCTTTAATTATTGAATTTAATTATTACTTTAGCCATCGTATTACAATAAAAAATGACAAAGCAATATTTCTGGAATGGTTTTACCTTTTACTTCTTTTTTAAGAGAAGTGCGGAGCTGTTCTAGATATTTATTAAAATATAGATAGAGTAAAGTTCCGATAAAATCGGAACTTTTTTTTTGAAAAAAAGTGAATAATAAGCTACTTAAGAGAGTAGTAATTTGGGGCAAATGAAATTAAATATAGCAATACAAGGAATAAAAGGATCTAACCATCACCAAGTAGCAAAAGACTATTTTGGAGATTCCGTTAACTTATTAGAATGTATGTCTTTTGATTTTTTAGTAGATCAATTACTTACAGGAAAGGCAGATAAAGGAATTATGGCAATAGAGAATTCTATTGCAGGCTCTATAATTCCGAATTACGCTTTAGTTTACCATAATAATTTGCATATAATAGGGGAGTATTATTTAAATATACACCACAATCTTATGGTGAATAAAGGGCAAACTATAGATCAAATAGATGAGGTGCGTTCTCATCCAATGGCTTTATTACAGTGTAAAGATTATTTTAAAGCGTACCCTCATATTAAATTAGTAGAAGATGTAGATACTGCAGAAACAGCAAAGCAAATTCAAGAACATTCTTTAAAGAATGTCGCAGCCATAGCACCAAAGGTAGCAGCAGAATTATATAATTTGGAAATTATTACACCAGAAATACAGACAATAAAAAATAATTCTACCAGATTTATAATTGTAAAAACAACAAATAAAGAATTACCTAAAGAAGAAATCGATAAAGCATCGATTCGTTTTGTAACGGATCATAAAAGAGGAAGTCTAGCGGCAGTATTAAATGTAATGAGTGATTGTAATTTAAGCTTAACTAAAATACAGTCTTTACCCATTATAGAAACTCCTTGGAAATATGCTTTTTTTGTAGATGTAACCTTTAATGCGTATGATGATTTTGTAAAGTCAAAAGCACTTTTAGAAATTATGTCTGAAGATTTTAAAGTATTAGGAGAATATAAAAATGCAAGAGTATGATTACCACTGCAGATAGATTAAAAACAGTAGAGGAATACTATTTCTCTAAGAAATTACGAGAAGTACGAGGGTTAATTTCAGATGGTAGGCCTATTATTAATATGGGTATAGGTAGCCCAGATTTGGCACCTTCTAAAGAAGTTATACAAGCGGTTACAAAATCTTTAAGTGATCCAGGCGCGCATCAGTACCAAAGTTATCAGGGGTTGCCAGAATTACGAGAAGCTATAACGGAGTTTTATAAAAACAAGTTTTGCGTTTCTCTAAATCCTACAAATGAAGTATTACCATTGATGGGGTCTAAAGAAGGTATAATGCATATTAGTATGGCTTTTTTAAATCCTGGTGATGAAGCATTGATTCCAAACCCAGGATACCCAACCTATACTTCGGTAACTAAATTAGTAGGGGCAGTAGCAAAAGAATATAATCTAACAGCCGAAAATGATTGGTTTCCAGATTTAGAAGATTTGGCGAAACAAGATTTATCTAAAGTTAAAATAATGTGGGTAAGTTATCCGCATATGCCAACTGGGGCAACAGCAACTAAGGAAAAATTGCAAGAACTTATAGCTTTTGCAAAAGCCAACGATATATTATTGGTTAATGATAACCCATATAGTTTTGTATTAAGTAAAAACCCAACGAGTATTTTATCTTTAAATAATGCTAAGGATGTAGTTTTAGAACTTAATTCTTTAAGCAAGACCTTTAATATGGCTGGTTGGCGTGTAGGAATGGTTTTAGGTAGCGATACGCATATAAATGCCATTTTAAAGGTGAAAAGTAATATGGATTCTGGTATGTTTTATGGCATCCAAAAAGGAGCAATTGCAGCATTAAATAGTGGAGATGATTGGTTTAATTCGTTAGATGAAGTGTATACTTCTAGAAGAAATTTAATGTTTCAATTGGCCGATAAATTAAATTGTGTATATGATAAAAATGCAGTCGGTATGTTCGTTTGGGCAAAGCTACCCAATGACGATAAATCATCCGAAGAGTTTGTCGATGAAGTGTTGTATGATAAAAATATATTTATAGCTCCGGGAACCGTATTTGGAAGTAATGGAGAAGGATATATACGTTTTTCACTTTGTGTAAAAGAAGATAAAATTAAAGAAGCAATAGCTAGATTTTAAAAAAAATGAATGTATTTGTAATAGGTATTGGTTTAATCGGGGGGTCTATAGTAAAAGATGTAAAACGTCTTATTCCTAACACAACGATTTATGGTATAGATGCTAGTGAGGTGCATATAGAGGAGGCTCTATCTTTGGGAATTATAGATGAGAAAGCAGATTACACACAATTGTCTATTGCAGATGTTGTTGTTGTGAGTATCCCTGTAGATGCTATGATAACCGAGTTGCCTAAAATACTAGATGTTATTAATGACGATTGTGTGGTTTTTGATGCTGGTTCTACGAAAGTGAAAATATGTAAAGAGCTAGGAAATCATCCTAAAAGAAGAAATTTTTTGGCATGTCACCCTATTTCGGGAACCGAATTCTCAGGGCCATCGGCAGCAATTAATGGGTTGTATGAAGGTAAAACGAATATAATTTGTGAGGTAGAAAAAACAGCCTTTAAATTACAAGAAAGAGCATTAGAACTTTTCAAAATTTTGGGTATGCGTATTCGCTATATGAACCCAGAAGCACATGATAAACATATAGCTTACGTATCACATTTGTCACACATAAGTTCCTTTATGTTAGGAAAGACCGTTATTGAGAAAGAAAAGAATGAACGTGATATTTTTGACATGGCGGGGAGTGGGTTTGAAAGTACCGTGCGTTTAGCAAAAAGCTCGCCAGCCATGTGGACACCCATTTTTAAACAAAATAAAGAAAATGTGGTGGAGACTTTAGATGGTTATATTAATAACCTAACAGAATTTAAAAAAATGCTTCTTGCTGATGATTATGAAGGCATTTATAATGAAATGAATAATACCAATAAAATTAAAGAAATATTAAACGGAATACCACTAAATAAGAATAAGTAGAAAATGGAAAATTCAAAAGAAATGAGAACATGGTTGGATGATATGCAGCTAAATCACCCACTAGTAATAGCAGGGCCATGTAGTGCTGAAACAGAAGAGCAAGTGTTAAAAATTGCTCATGAATTAAAAGATACAGATGTAAGCTATTTTAGAGCAGGAATATGGAAGCCAAGAACCCGCCCTGGAATGTTTGAAGGTGTTGGAGCCTTAGGTTTAAAGTGGCTACAGAAAGTAAAAGAAGAAACAGGAATGAAGACCTGTACAGAAGTTGCCAATGCTGCCCATGTAAAACTAGCATTAGAACATGATGTGGATTTATTGTGGATAGGAGCACGATCTACCGTGAGCCCATTTATTATGCAAGAAATTGCAGATGCTTTAGCAGGTACAGATAAAATAGTATTGGTAAAAAACCCTGTAAATCCAGATTTAGCCTTATGGTTAGGTGGTATTGAGCGTTTACATACAGCAGGTATTAAAAAATTGGGAGCAATTCATAGAGGTTTTTCTACGTATGAAAAAACAAAATATAGAAACACTCCGGAATGGCAATTGGCTATTGAATTCCAAACTAGGTTTCCAGATTTACCATTAATTAATGATCCGTCTCATATTACAGGAAATAGAGACATGATTTTTGACGTTTGTCAAACAGCATTAGATCTTAATTTTGATGGTCTAATGATAGAAACCCATTTCGATCCAGAAAACGCATGGAGTGATGCGGCACAACAGGTAACGCCTCCAAAATTGGTGCAAATCATGAAGGATTTAAAAATCAGAAAAGAAGATGATCCTGAAGCGGGTTATACTAAGGAACTATCTAATTTACGAGCACAGATAGATGTTATCGATGGTCAGTTAATAGAAGCTTTAGGAAAACGTATGAAAATATCTGATGGTATTGGTAAGCTAAAGAAAGAGAAAAACGTTGCAGTATTACAAAGCAATCGTTGGAATCAGATTCTTGGAGCTATGATTTTAGAAGGAGAGTCTAAAGGACTTAGTGAGGAGTTTGTTTTAAAAATGTTTAAAGCAATACACCAAGAGTCGATTAATCATCAAGAGAAAATTCTAAATAATTAGAAATTTTTTTAAGCCGGCTTTAAGCCGGCTTATTGTTTTATAGAAAATAGTTTATTTTTTAAAAAAATAGCGAGTTATAAAGATGCCTTGCCCATCTTTATCACCAGCGTCACTTTCTACGGCGCTAATCACATGTATTAACTCCCAACCTTCCTTAGACATTTTGTTTAGTTTAGAAGATATCACTGCATCATTGGCTGCAATGTTTTGAAAACGTATGCCAGCGATGTTATAGAAATTTAAAAGTTTGGTTTCTTCAAAGTTTTTTACTCTAATGTCTCCTCTTTTTGCTTTATTTCTAGTATTATTTTCTTCGGTTTGGGTGGAGGTATATGCTTCATAATCTTTTTCTTCTTTCGTATCTATAATTCTAGATCGCCCCATGCCACTGGGAACAATAGATTCTACACTTGTAATTACTTTAAATTCTTGTGCAGTACAAATTGTATGTGTGGACAAGAGTAAGCTTGCAATAAAAATAATTTTTCGCATGACAGTTATTTTTTATGATTTATATAAATAATAGACAATTCGATTATTTAAAGGTTGCATTTGTATATGTTTTTTGTTCAAAAAAAGAAATGCTGTCTATAGAACCTTTAAAGACTTAATTATTAGACGTTTTCTAAACTAAATTTGTTTCTTTGTAGTATAATCTATGTAAATGATAGGAACTGTATATAAATCTACTGGAAGCTGGTACACCGTAAAGGCGGAAGATGGTAGTTTTTATAACTGTAGAATAAAGGGTAAATTTAGAATAAAGGGGATTAAAAGCACAAACCCAGTTGCTGTTGGGGATGTAGTACATTTTGAAGTAGAGAAAATCGGAGATGAAACAATAGGTATAATCGCATCTATTGATGAGAGAAAGAATTATATCATAAGAAAATCGGTTAATTTATCGAAGCAAACCCATATTATTGCTACAAATTTGGATCAGGTTTTTTTAATGGTAACTTTAAATAATCCGCCTACACATACTGCTTTTATAGACCGTTTCTTAGTTACCGCAGATGCGTATCATATTCCTGCAATAATCTTATTTAATAAAATTGATACTTATAATGATGAGGAGTTATTAGAGGTAAAATACTTAGCAGCTTTATACAGAAAAATTGGGTACACTTGTATTGGTGTTTCGGCAAAAACACTAAAAAATGTAGATAAAGTTAAAGCACTAATGGAAGGAAAAACTTCTATGTTCTCTGGGCATTCTGGTGTTGGTAAATCTACTTTAGTAAATAGTATAGAGCCAGGCTTAAGTATAAAAACCAAAGAAATTTCTAAACAGCATTTGCAAGGACAACACACTACTACTTTCGCAGAGATGTTTGATCTAAGTTTTAATTCTAGGATAATAGATACTCCGGGAATAAAAGGTTTTGGTATTGTTGACATGGAAAAAGAAGAAATTGGCAACTATTTTCCAGAAATTTTCGAACTAAAAGGGGAATGTAAGTTTAATAATTGTTTGCATATAGACGAACCTCATTGTGCTGTTAAAAAGGCTTTAGAAACAGATAAAATTGCATGGAGTAGGTATAAAAGTTACGTGCAAATGGTTTCTGGAGAAGATGAGCATTATAGAGTAGATATTCATTCCGAAAAAAAATGAGAGTAGTAATACAAAGGGTTTCTAGAGCAAGTGTTACTGTCGATGAAAAAATAATTTCATCGATACAACAAGGGGTGTTAGTACTTTTAGGAATAGAAGATTTAGATACCCAAGAAGATATTGATTGGCTTTGTAGAAAAATCGCAAATCTTCGAATTTTTAATGATGAAGATGGTATAATGAATACATCGCTAATAGATATAAATGGCGATGCACTTGTAGTAAGCCAGTTTACATTATACGCAGGTACAAAAAAAGGAAATAGGCCATCGTATATAAAAGCTTCTAGGCCAGAAGTAGCTATTCCTTTGTACGAAGAATTTGTACGTAAATTGGAAACAGAGTTGGGGAAAAAAATAGAAACAGGAATTTTTGGGGCTGATATGAAAGTCGACTTACTTAATGATGGGCCTGTAACTATAGCTATAGATACAAAAAATAAAGAATAATTTTAATTTTTTTCGCATAAATAAGTAAGAAAATTAGTATTTTTTCGTTAATTAGAGAGCCAAACTAATTATACCAACCAAATGCGCTTTTCTTGCTACTTAGTGTTGTTTTTATGCAGCACATTTTCTTTTTCTCAAGATTTTCAATACTCTTCCCTTTTAATAAATAAAGAATTAAAAGACAATGCAAATGCCGTAGTTCGTTTAGACGAAATGGTTGTAGATATCCTTGCACAGGATAATATGATTATAAAGTCTAAAAGAGTGGTTACTGTTTTTAACAAAAAAGGAGGTAAGCATGTAAATGCGTATGCAGGTTATAGTAATTCTACAAAAGTTAAGTTTATTAAAGCGGTTATTTATGATGCCTTAGGGAATGAAATAAAAAAAATCAAGGAAAAAGATTTTGTAGATGTTAGTGCCGTCTCTGGAGGCACATTATATTCCGATTATAGAGTTAAATATATAGATTATACTCCTATTGGTTACCCCTATACGGTAGTTTTTGAAAAAGAAATACAGACCAAAAACACAGTAACTATACCTAGTTGGTATTTTTTAGATGGTTATTTAGTAAGTGTAGAAAAGAGCATTTACACCGTTAATTTCCCTAATGAAGATTTAAAGCCAAGAATAGCAAAAAAAAATGAAGAAGAGTATCGTGTTGAATTGGACGAAAAGTCTAATTCAAAGACTTATTCTTTGAATAATATAAAAGCAATAAAATTTGAAAATCACAGTCCTGATTTTAGATATATATTCCCTAGGTTACAGGTTGCAATGACAAAATTTCATTACGAGGGGTATAATGCTACATTATCCAATTGGAATGAAATGGGAAAATGGATGTATCGTAATCTTATAAAAGAAAGATTGAATTTACCTGAGAGTACGAAAACAACTATTAGAAGAATGGTTAAGGATGCAATTACAGATTCTGAGAAGGCAAGAATAGTGTATAATTATGTGCAAGAAAATACTAGGTATATAAGTGTTCAAGAAGGTATTGGAGGTATACAGCCAATTTCTGCAGCAGAGGTAGATAGAGTAAAGTATGGAGATTGTAAAGGGCTTACAAATTATACAAAAGCTTTGTTAGATGTTGTAGGAGTTAAATCAAATTACTCACGTGTTTATGCTTCGAGAGATAAACAAATAGATGTAGATGAAGATTTTCCTTCTTTTTTAGGTCAAACAAATCATGTGATTTTGAATATCCCTAGAGAGAATAAAGAGGATATATGGTTAGAGTGTACAAGTCAAAAAATACCTTTTGGATTTGTTGGAGATTTTACTGATAACCGAAATGTTTTTGTTGTAGATAAAGATGGAGGGAGAATTATTAAAACATCTGCTTATTTAGAAAAGCAAAATCTTCAGAAAATAGAAGCTAAAATAAATTTGCTGCTAGACGGCGCAATTAAAGCTTCAGTTTTAATAGAAACTAGAGGGGTGCAGTATGACAATAGATTCTATATGGAGGATTTAGACAGAGATAAAATTCTAGAGTATTACCAAGATACATGGCCCAATATAAATAATTTGGTCTTAGAAGATTATGCCTTTGATAATAATAAAAGAGAAGTAAAATTTATAGAGGACATAAACATCAATGCAAAAAGCTACGCAAGGCCCTCTGGGGAGCGAATGTTGTTTAGTCCCAATGCTTTAAATAAGAACAGTTATGTGCCTAAGCGCTATCGTTCCAGAAAATTGCCTTTTCAAGTTCAGAGAGGTTATTTAGATGTGGATAGCTATATTATATCTATTCCAGAAGATTACGGTATAGAAGCCTTACCAGAGCCTATAGAGATTGTGTCAGAGTTTGGTGAATACAAAGCTTCTGTATTAGAACAGGAAGATGGGACTTTAAAGTATGAGCGTCTATTTTTGTTAAAATCCGGCGCGTATCCTAAAGAAAAATATGGCGAATATAGAAATTTCAGAAAAAAAGTTTCTAAAAATGATAAAGCACAAGTTGTTTTAATAAAAAAGTAATAAAATCACAAATATTATAAAATTAATATTATGAATAATTTCGTAAAAATGGCAGTTCTGTTCTGTGTGTTTACACAGGTTTCTTTTGCTCAAGAGGTTAAGTTTGGTAAAGTGTCGAAAGAAGAATTAAAGGAAGAATTTTATGCTAAAGACTCTACTGCAGATGCGGTTGTACTATTTAGAAAAGTAAATGTTTCCTTTAAATATATAGAATCCCAAGGTTTTATAATTGAGAAAGGGGTTCATGAGCGTATTAAAATTAACAATAAAGGAGGATTTAAATATGGGACAGTTGTAGAGAGCTTATATCAAGGGGCAAAATCTAAAGAGAGCCTTGTAGGACTTAAAGCGTACACCTATAATTTAAATGGCAAAGAAATAGAAAAGACAAAACTTAAAAAATCGGATACTTTTTCTGAAGAATCATCTAAATATTACACGAAAGAAAAGTTTACCATGCCTAATTTAAAAGAAGGAAGTGTAATTGAATATAAATACACGGTAAATTCTCCATTTTATTCTTCCTTCAATGAGATTATATTGCAATATGATATTCCTATTGTGGAACAAGAAATAGAAGTAGCTATTCCAGAGTATTTTACATTTAAAAATATGACCAAAGGTTACTTACGTTATACTATTAATGAGAGTCGTAAACCGGGTAATATAACTTTTACAAATAAGACAAGAAAGGTTAATGGTAGAATGATGTCAACGGAGTATTCTACCTCTAAATTAGATTATATAATAAATATTTCGTCTGTAGTAATGAAGGATGTCCCTGCTCTAAAAAAAGAAGTATATGTTAATAGTATGAATAATTATAGGTCAGCTATAAAATATGAATTACAATATACAAAGTTTCCTAACTCGTCAATTGAAAATTATAGTAGTACATGGGAAAGCGTGGTTAAGAAGATTTATGAGAATGATGAATTTGGTAACCAATTAGATTTTAAAAAATATTACAAGGAAGATTTGGCCCATATTTTATTAGGAAAAACATCAGAAAATGAAAAAATGAATGCTGTGTTTAGTCATATTCAATCTAGAATGCATTGGAATGATATTTTCGGTTATTCTACAGATGAAGGGGTTAAAAAAGCGTATGGATTAAAGACAGGTAATGTAGCAGATATTAATTTAATATTGGTTAGTATGTTACGTGCAGCGGGGTTAAATGCAAACCCAGTATTAGTAAGTACAAGAAGTAACGGGGTGCCATTGTTCCCAACAAGGTATGGTTTTAATTATGTGGTTGCTGTAGTTAAGATAGACGGTAAAAATATTTTTCTAGATGCTACAAGTAAGTATAATAAGCCAAATATGTTGCCTGTTAGAGCTCTTAATTGGGCAGGTAGGATTGTCGAAAAGGGAGGGGTGTCGTCATCTGTTTCTTTATTACCAGATAATAAATCATTAGAAAGTATGATGATGGAAATTTCAATTTCAGAAGAAGGTAATGGGAAAGGAAAAGCTAGAAGAACCTGTACAGATTATATTGCATATAATTTTAGGGTAAGTAATTCTGAATTGACAGAAGACACTTATCTTGAAAAACTAGAAGAGACCTATAATGGACTAGAAATTTCAGAGTACCAGATAAAGAATAAGAAAGAGCTAGGGAAGCCAGTAATTGAAAGTTTTAGTTTTAATAAGGAGAATGCAGCAGAAATAATTGATGACAAAATGTACGTATCTCCATTGTTTTGGTTTGCTCAGGAAGAGAATCCGTTTAAGACAGAGGAAAGAGAATATCCAATTGATTATGCATACCCGTGGCTAGATAAGTACATTGTAGCAATTAAAATTCCAGATGGATATAAAATTGAATCCATGCCAACATCGGCTAATATTACGATAGGAGATGGAATAGGACATTTTATATTTCACATAGCAAAAAACGAAAGTGGTTTTCAGGTAAAATCGGATTTAAGTATTAATCAAGGGATAATTAGTTCTCAAGATTATAAAGGCTTAAAAGAATTTTTTAAAGCAATAGTAGAAAAACAAACAGAAAAAGTAGTTTTGTCTAAAATATAAGACACATGAGTATAACTGCATTACAACAAGAAGTAGATACTTGGATTAAAGAGCATGGTGTTCGTTATTTTAATGAGCTCACTAATATGGTACAGCTTACAGAGGAAGTGGGTGAGGTAGCTCGTATTATAGCCCGTAGATATGGGGAACAAAGTGAAAAAGAATCCGATAAAAATAAAGATTTAGGCGAAGAATTAGCAGATGTTATGTTTGTTGTACTTTGTTTAGCAAACCAAACAGGAGTAGATTTACAACAAGCTTTTGATAAAAAGTTAGAATTAAAAACAAAGCGCGATCATGATCGTCACCAGAATAATAAAAAGTTGAAATAGTATTATATTTGGCGTTCGTTTTTAATCCACTTTAGTTTTGAAATTACACATCTCTGGTCCATCCAACAATTTAATTAATGCTACGGTAAAAATAACAGGCTCTAAAAGTGAGTCTAATCGTTCCTTATTATTAAAAGCATTGTATTCTAACATTTCTATAAGCAATGTGTCCAATTCGGATGATGCCATTGTTATGGAAAAAGGATTGCAAATATCTACAGGTGTTGTAGATATACATCATGCAGGAACAGCGATGCGATTTTTAACTAGTTATTTTGCTAGTCAAGAAGGAAAAGAGGTTACTTTAACAGGGTCGCAACGGATGACAGAGCGACCAATAAAAGTCTTGGTAGAAGCATTACAAAGTTTAGGGGCAGATATTACGTATGTAAAAAATGAAGGATATCCTCCTTTACTTATAAAAGGAAAAAAATTAACGAATAATAAGGTAAGCCTACCTGCGAATATTAGTAGTCAATATATTTCTTCGTTGTTATTAACAGCTCCGAGTCTAGAAAATGGTTTAGAGGTAGAGTTAGTGGGTAAAATAACATCGGTTCCTTATATTAAAATGACTTTAGCACTTTTAAGGGAGATAGGAGTAGAAAGTACTTTTGAAGAAAACACCATCACTATAGCTCCTAAAAAGGAGGTAAAACCTACGAAATTGGTTGTGGAATCGGATTGGAGTTCCGCATCGTATTTCTATAGTTTAATTGCTTTAAGCGATGTAGGTTCGCAAATTACATTATCTGCATACAAACAAGATAGTTTACAAGGAGATAGTGTTTTAGCAAAAATATATAAAGATTTTGGTGTAGAAACCGTTTTTCAAGAACATCAAATTATATTAAAAAAGACAATGATCAACCCATTGTCAAAGGTTACTATAGATTTGTCCAATGCTCCAGATATAGCTCAAACTATTGCAGTTACATGCTTAGGATTAAGTATGGGTTGCTATTTAACAGGCTTACATACCTTAAAAATTAAGGAAACAGACCGCTTAGAAGCATTGTATACAGAATTATCTAAGTTAGGTGCTAATATTGAGGTAACAGATAAAACGCTAACCTTAGAACCAACACAGACGATAAAGTCGGGCGTTGCAATAGATACGTATAATGACCATAGAATGGCAATGGCCTTTGGCCCTTTAGCCTTAAAAACAGCATTATTTATAAACGATGCAGAGGTGGTTTCTAAATCTTATCCAGACTATTGGACCGATTTTGAAAACCTTGGAATAATCGTTAAACAAGCTTAATTTCTATTTAATTGCGGTTTTACTTGACAACCCCTCCTTCCAGGTTGTATATTTGCCACCGCGAAAAACGCTAATAAAAATTGTATAAATGAAATTATCACACTTCAATTTTGAATTACCAGAGGATTTACTAGCAGAACACCCTGCGGAACATAGAGATGAATCTAAACTAATGGTAGTTCATAGAGAAACCGGTAAAATTGAGCACAAAATGTTCAAAGACCTTATTAATTATTTTGATGAGGGCGATGTAATGGTACTTAATAATACCAAAGTTTTTCCTGCTAGATTATATGGTAATAAAGAAAAAACAGGAGCAAGAATTGAAGTATTCTTATTGCGCGAACTTAATGAGGAACAACGTCTTTGGGATGTTTTAGTGGATCCAGCACGTAAAATCCGTATTGGTAATAAACTTTATTTTGGAGATGACGATACTTTAGTTGCTGAGGTTATAGATAACACTACATCAAGAGGAAGAACACTACGTTTTCTTTACGATGGTTCTTATATAGATTTTAGAAGAAAATTAAAAGAGTTAGGAGAAACACCATTACCTAAGTATATTAAAAGAGAAGTACAGCCAGATGATGAGGAAAGATACCAAACCATTTATGCTAAGCACGAAGGTGCTGTTGCGGCTCCTACAGCAGGTTTACACTTTTCTAAACATTTGTTAAAACGTTTAGAAATTAAAGGAATAGATTTTGCGGAACTTACTTTACATGTTGGTTTAGGTACATTTAACCCAGTAGAGGTAGAAGATTTGTCTAAACATAAAATGGATAGCGAAGAGTTAATTATCGACGAAAAAGCTACTGAGATTGTAAATTCAGCGCAAATTGAGAAAAGAAGAATTTGTGCCGTTGGTACAACAGCAATGCGTGGTTTAGAGAGTGCAGTATCTTCTAACCATACATTAAATACCTATGAAGGATGGACTAATAAATTTATTTTCCCTCCATATGAATTTAGTATTGCGAACTGTATGATTACAAATTTTCACTTACCAAAATCTACTTTAATGATGATGGTTTCTGCTTTTGCAGGACACGATTTAATGAAGAAAGCGTATAAAGAAGCAATTTTAGAAGGATATAAATTTTATTCTTATGGGGATGCCATGTTAATAATATAATAGCATCATAAATAATATTAAAATCCTGTTATCCATTGCAATATAGCTTAGGTTAACAGGATTTTTTATCTTATAAAACTTGGAGAAAAAAAAGGACATACGAGCATTAACAAAAGAGCAGTTAAGAGAATTCTTTGTAAAAAACGGAGATAAGGCTTTTAGGGGCAATCAAGTCTATGAATGGCTTTGGCAAAAAGCAGCACATTCTTTTGATGTTATGACCAACGTTTCTAAGGAAACTAGAGATATGTTAGAGGCAAATTTTGTCATTAACCATATTAAAGTGGATCAAATGCAACGGAGTAGCGACGGTACTATAAAAAATGCCGTTCGCTTGCACGATGATTTAATTGTAGAGTCCGTTTTAATTCCTACTAAAACAAGAACTACCGCTTGTGTTTCTAGCCAAGTTGGTTGTAGCTTAGATTGTAAATTTTGCGCAACTTCTAGGTTAAAGCGTATGCGGAATTTAAATCCGGATGAGATTTACGACCAAGTAGTGGCTATTGATAATGAAAGTCGATTGTATTTTGATAAGCCTCTGAGTAATATTGTTTTTATGGGTATGGGAGAGCCTTTAATGAATTATAATAATGTTTTAAAGGCAATAGATAAGATTACCGCGCCCGAAGGGTTAGGTATGTCTCCAAGAAGAATTACCGTTTCCACATCTGGAGTGCCAAAGATGATACGGAAAATGGCCGATCAAGAGGTTAAGTTTAAATTAGCAGTATCCTTACACTCTGCTATTGATGAGATTAGGACTTCTATAATGCCTTTTAATGCCACTTTTACTCTTGCAGATTTACGAGAATCATTACAATATTGGTATGCCAAAACAAATAGTAGAATTACCTACGAATATGTGGTTTGGGATGGGATTAATGATACAAAGAAAGATGTAGACGCTTTGGTTGCCTTTTGCAAATTTGCGCCCTCTAAAGTGAATTTAATAGAATATAACCCTATTGACGATGGCATTTTTCAGCAAGCAACAAATAAAGCAGTAGAAATGTATGTGTCTGTCTTAGAGCAAAATGGTATTGTTGTAACTGTTAGAAGGTCTAGAGGAAAAGATATTGATGCCGCTTGTGGTCAGTTAGCAAATAAAAGCTAATAAAAAAATGCAGAAGCTATTTAAGTATAAATAACTTCTACATTTTACAAATAACTTAAAACAAATTATTACTCTGCTAATTTAGCATTAAGTTCTTCAATTGTTTTTGCCATTACTACTCCTGGTAATTTTATTGGAGCAGCAACTTGTGCTAAGAATGTTCCTTTTACTTCACCTGTTTTATACGTAGTAAAGCCTACTCTATATAACCCAGCAACTATTGCTTTAGTAGGGTTGCTAACTTCACTCTTATATCTTAAAAGAGAATTGTAGCTGCTACCACTTGGTTGTTTTGGCATTTCAGAACTATCATCATTTTTTTCTAGAGTTACCCATTTCGCAGTTTTTGCATTTTCAGCGGTAATACCATCTTTAGAAATAATATCAGAACGCTCTAAAGTTATGTACGTGTCAAAATATTCAGAAGAACCAGAGTTTTCTGTATAGTTTTTAGATGCAATTGCACCTTTCACTTTGCTGTTTGCAGGAGATATCATACGTACACCTAATTCTGGAGCGGCTAAAGGAACCCATACATAAATGTAATAGAATTTTTTATTGTCTTTAACTTCATCTTCACTTCCTGGTTGAGCATAACCTAAATAGGAAATAACATCCGTATAAGGAACCTTAATCGTTTTTGGGCCAATTTTTTTCTCGACAGAACTTCCGAATTTTTTTAATTTCTGAGCATTAACGGATGCTACACTACCTAATAATACAATTGCTAATGCTAATAAATTTTTTGTTTTCATTCTACTTAAATTTAATCTTAAGGGTTATTAATTTCAGCAAATATAGATGTATATATGACTATAAAGCACCCTTTAGTTAGCTATAATAGCACCCCTATATTCAGGGTAGAGCTAGTTTGTTGATAGATACTATTTTAGATATAAATAAAAGAAGAGAAGCAAATCTCGCGCATATTTGTAGTCTGTATCTTACGAATATAAATTTCTCTCGTTGTAATTCTGATTATCACGTTATTAGACTTATATTTTTTCCTAATTTTGAAGTATTAATTTTTAGAAATCCCTATTACTTGAAAATTGTAGCGCAAATAAAGGAACCTGTTAATAAAGAAATGGAACTCTTTGAAGAAAAGTTCCGGGATTCTATGACTTCTAAAGTGGCGTTATTAAATAGAATAACCTATTATATAGTAAATCGTAAGGGTAAGCAAATGCGCCCAATGTTTGTATTTTTAACCGCTAAATTGTTAAATGAAGGTGTGGTTAACGAACGAACGTATCGTGGAGCATCTGTAATAGAGCTTATTCATACCGCGACTTTAGTTCATGATGATGTTGTAGATGAAAGCGATAAAAGACGAGGTTTTTTTTCTATAAATGCACTATGGAAAAATAAGATAGCGGTACTAGTTGGGGATTATTTACTTTCTAAAGGGCTATTGTTATCCATAGATAATGATGATTTCGATTTGCTTAAAATTATTTCCGTAGCCGTTCGCGAAATGAGCGAAGGCGAATTGCTGCAGATAGAAAAAGCAAGACGATTAGATATTACGGAGGATATTTATTACGAAATAATTAGGAAAAAAACAGCGACACTTATTGCAGCATGTTGTAGTCTTGGAGCATGTGCAGTGCAGCCAAATTCAGAGCATGTAGAAATTTTTAGAAAATTTGGAGAGCTATGTGGAATGGCTTTTCAGATAAAAGATGATTTGTTCGATTACGGAGGAAAAAAAATAGGGAAACCTACAGGAATAGATATTAAAGAGCAAAAAATGACATTACCGTTAATTTATGCCTTAAATAATTGTTCTAAATCCGAAAAAAAATGGGTGATAAACTCGGTTAAAAATCATAATAAAGACAAACAAAGGGTAAAGGAAGTAATAGCATTTGTAAAAGAAAAAGGAGGGCTAGAATATGCGGTCACTAAAATGCTAGCTTTTAAAGAAGAAGCTTTGCAAATGTTAGAGAATTATCCAGAGTCCGAATATAAAAGAGCACTACAGCTCATGGTTAATTATGTAGTGGATAGAAAAAAATAAGGGTAAGCGACTTTAGCCCAAAAAAACTACGGATTCCATTTTTATGTATGCGTAATAAGCTTCGGGGATTAAACCCAATTTGGTTATCGCTCTGCGATTAAAAATAATTTTATACTTCAGGCAACTATTTCAAAGTATAACTCGTCTATCTTTATAGAAGACAATTTTAAAAGACTTTGAAAATCATTTCATTTTATAAAAACGAGACTAAACTCATAAAAAAAGCAGTCTCTGGCAATAGAGAAGCACAACGCTTTATTTATGATACCTACGCTCCCAAAATGTTGGGGGTATGCAGGCAGTATATTAAAGATATGCAGTTTGCAGAAGATGTTATGGTAGGCGGGTTTTTAAAAGTTTTTTCTAAACTAGATAGTTTTAAGCATCAAGGAAGTTTTGAAGGTTGGATTAGAAGAATAATGATTCGTGAAAGCATAAGTTATCTTCGAAAAAAACAGTTTGTAGTTTATGATGATGAAATTTTTGAAAAGAATGCTGTCGGAGATTATGAAAACACATCTGCTTTAGAAGTAGAGTATATTCAGAAAATAATAGACGCTTTGCCACAAGGGTATAAAATGGTATTTGTGTTGTATGCTATAGAAGGGTACAAGCATAAAGAAATCGCTGAAATGTTAGAGATAACGGAGAGCACTTCTAAGTCGCAATTATTTAAAGCAAGGGTATTATTGCAGAAAAAATTAAAGGAACAAAATATCATAGGATATGGAACCAAATAAAATAGAAAAACACATGCAAAAAGTTTTTAAGGAGAGAAAAATATCTCCTTCGGATTCTGTATGGGAATCTATTTCTCAAGAACTAGATGTGGATAAAAAGCCGAATAATAAAGGATTTTATTGGTATGCTATTGCTGCTAGTATTCTAATTGTGGTTTCTTTTTCATTGTTTTTCTATACCACAAAAGATATAGATTCTACAAATGAGATTGTAATTGAGCAGATAGATAAAGAAATTAAGGAGGAGAATCAGGCTACCAATAAAATTATAATTGAAAATAATTCTCCAGCTTTGGTAGTTGTTCCAAGTGAAAATTTAGAGGGTATTACAAAGGAAGATGCAAAAACAAAGACTATTGTTTATCCTATCAAAAAGAAAGAAAAAGAAACTATTGCTCATAATGAGCCTTTATTAGATAAGATAGATTCTTTCGTAATATCAGATTCGGTGTTAGATAGTAAAGTGGCTTCTATTGTAGAGAAAACAGAGTTTTTTAAGACAGTAGATTATGAGGTTACCGATGCTGAAATAGATTCGCTTTTGAGAGAAGCGCAGTTAGAAATTTTAACAAATAAATTATTTTTAAATAATAACAAAGTAGATGCCTTGGCCTTGCTTAATGAGGTAGAGGGCGAGTTAGATACATCTTTTCGAGAGCAAATTTTTAAATCTTTAAAAGATAGATTTTTAAAAGTAAAGACCGCAGTTGCCGATCGTAATAATTAAAATATTCATCAATCAATAATCATAATTCTTTGTTCTTTTCTCATCCTAATAAGGTGAGAAAGGCAAGGAATACTAAATCAAAAATTTATGACCACTATTACTTTTCGTATTTTATGTTTGGCCTTATTTTTTAGTGCCATGTTATTATCACAAGAAAATAATGAAGATAGAGTTAGGAATCTACAACAAAAAAAGAGTCTCATTGTAGAGCAAGAGAAAGAAGCTCTTAAGGTCGAGGTAGAATCTATAAGTCAACGTCTAAATGCAAATGAAATTTCATCAGAAGAAGCTCAGAAATTAAAAGAAAATGCAGCAAAAAGAAGAGCTTTAAATATTGAAGAAAGAATAGGAATTGTTACTAATGAGATTTCATTAATAGAGCGTAATTCTGGAGATGTTTTGGTGCTTAAGCCTATAGATAGCTCTGCAAATAAAGGTTTGGGTATTAGTATTGATTTAACAAGAGGAGATGGTTCTACGCTTCAATGGGAGAAAAAGCAAGGATGGAAAAAGGAATTAAAGTATGACAGGCGTACCTATTCAGATTTTGTAATTGCTATTGGTTTAAACAATGTTATTATGGAAGGTCAATCTATTCAAGATACTCCGTATAAAGTAGGTGGAAGTCGTTTTTTTGAACTTGGTTGGCAATGGAGAACACGGGTTTTTAAGAACTCAAATTTTATGCGATTAAATTATGGAGTCTCTTTTCAGTTTAATGGATTGAAGCCTAAAAACGATCAATATTTTGTGTTAGACTCTAATAATCAAGCTGTTTTAGAAGAGTTTGATGTGGATTTGGATAAGTCAAAATTTAGAATGGACAATTTAGTATTTCCTGTGCATTTAGAGTTTGGACCATCGAAGTATAAAAAATCAGATAAAACGGTTCGTTATTCTATACACAATAAGTTTAGACTTGGTGTTGGGATTTATGGTGGTTTTAATCTAGCAACACGTCAAAAATTAAAATATAAACGTAACGGAGAGAATATAAAAGAGAAGTTTAAGCGAAATTATAATACCAATGATTTTGTTTATGGTTTAAGTGCTTATGCAGGTTTCGATGGTGCTTTATTATATGTGAAGTACGATTTAAATCCTATTTTTAAAAATGCAGTAGTAAAACAAAACAATATATCGCTAGGTCTGCGATTTGATTTATAGAAGATAAGCCCCAGAATATATTCTGGGGCTCATCTTAAAAAAAGAAACGTCTTGTTTTTTACCTAGAAACATGAACACTATTACCAAGAATACAAGACGTTCTTACAATTAACCAACCAAAGTAACTGTATTTATAAAAGTTCAAAAGAAACGCTAATATGGTAATCCATGGAATCAGTCGGAGTTCCGTAATACCAAGAATGGTTTATTTTATTAGCATTGTTATCTGTAAAAGAAATTATAGAACCAACTTGTTTTCCTAGTTTCTTTGCAATTGTCTCCGCCTTTTTCTTGGCGTTATCAAAAGCGCCTTTGGCATATTCAGCCATTTGAGTTTCTGTAAATTCAACCTTGTAATTGTGGTCTAACTTACTTACACCAATGGAGCGTATTTTTAAGAATTTTTGCATTTCTTCTAAAGATTTTCCTTGAAATTCAACAATAATTCCATCTTTTTCGTACCCCATTAAATCATATTGTAATTGATTCTTTTTTATGGAGGTATTTGGTATTCCTTCTTTTGCTAATTTGTCTAGATATCCAGATTTAATTTCTTCTAAAGACATAGTTTGCGAATCGTAATACACATTATTTAAACTGACCATCATTTTTGCAATGTAGCTTGGGCTAATTTCAACGGTATGTACGCCTGTTACATTAATGCGATTTTTGTTCTCTTGTGAAAAGCCTTTTAGACCTGTCATAAGAATAAGCGTTAAGAGTATAATTTTTTTCATGGTATTCTTTTAGTGTGTTGTTATACTACAGCGAACATAAAGGAAGCAACTATCATCCAGGCGCCAACAATAAGTCCTAAAATCCCTAATTTGCCTTGTTTGGGAGCAATTTTGGCTCTTAATTCTTCTGCTTTTGCTTGTGCAGCTTCATTTTTTCCTAAGAATAGTTTGTTAATTAGTCCAGATCCTAACATAAACCCTAATGCAGCAGAAACTATATTGCCAGCAAGTAAAGTAATCCACCATATAGGAGCACTTGTTAGCCATCCTAAATTTAACAAGGCTGTAATTATACCCCATACACCCCAAAAACAAAAAACAAGGCCTATCCACCCTTGGTAAGGCTCAACTTTTTCGAGTAGCTCTTTTGCATTTGGTTTTTTTGCAAGAATTAAAGACGGTACTGCAATAATGCTTAATAAAATAAGTGTAATTCCCCAGATCATAATTTTTTAGTTTTTAAGGTTATTAAAATGTTTGTATTTTTATACTACAAAGATGCGTTGATTGGTATCTTTTTTTCACCCTTGTAACAATGAAAATAAACTCCCTGAAAATGGGGATAGCTTGCCTAATTTATTATTTCAATTATCTTTACAGAATTACACCATAAATACTTTTTTAAAGATTGATTTCTAAAACAACCATTGATAAGGTCTATGAGACTTCCCGTTTAGAGGAGGTTATTGGTGATTTTGTACAATTAAAGAAGGCTGGCACGAACTTTAAGGGGTTAAGTCCTTTTAGTGATGAAAAATCTCCAAGCTTTATGGTATCTCCTGTAAAGCAAATTTGGAAAGACTTTAGTAGCGGTAAGGGAGGTAATGTGGTTGCTTTTTTAATGGAGCATGAGCATTTTACATATCCAGAGGCTATAAAGTATTTGGCTAAAAAGTATAATATAGAAATAGAAGAGACCGAGCGTACGGACGAGCAGAAGGAAGAAGCTAATGAGCGAGAAAGTATGTATCTGGTGTCCGAGTTTGCACAAGAGCATTTTGCAGAAATGGCATGGGAGAGTGAGCTCGGTAAGGCAATAGGACTATCCTATTTTAAGGAAAGAGGTTTTACGGACGAAACTATAAAGAAGTTTAAGCTTGGCTATTGTTTAGACAAATGGGATGGTTTCACCCTTGCGGCTTTAGATAAAGGGTATAAACTTAGTTATTTAGAAAAAACAGGGTTAACCATTGTAAAAGAAGATACCGCGAATCCCCAGAATTCCAGAAAGTTCGATAGATTTAAAGGTAGGGTTATGTTTCCCATACACTCTATGAGTGGGCGTGTTTTAGGTTTTGGAGGTCGTATACTTACCAATGATAAAAAAGCAGCTAAATATTTAAACTCTCCGGAGAGTGATATTTACCATAAGAGTAAAGTGCTGTATGGAATTTATCATGCGAAGCAAGCTATAGCAAAAGAAGATAATTGTTATTTGGTAGAAGGCTATACCGATGTTATTCAGTTACATCAGCGTGGTATTCATAATGTAGTAGCATCTAGTGGAACAGCACTTACTTCAGAGCAGATTCGTCTTATAAACAGATTAACCAAAAATATTACAGTTTTGTTTGATGGTGATGCTGCAGGGTTACGCGCATCTTTACGTGGTATAGATTTAATTTTGGAACAGGGAATGAATGTAAAAATTTGCACATTTCCAGAAGGAGAAGACCCAGATAGTTTTGCAAAAAATAATGAGTTTGATGCTGTAGTAAATTATTTAAAAGAAAACGGAAAGGATTTCATTCAGTTTAAAGCTTCTTTATTAATGAAAGAAGCGGAAAATGATCCTATAAAGAGAGCGGATACAGTTAGGGATATTGTACAGAGTATATCTAAAATACCAGATCGTATACAGAAAGAGATTTATATCCAAGAATGTGCTCAGATTATGAATATTTCTGAAGCCGTTCTTTTTAATACGCTTGCACAAATAGGAAGTAAAGGCGATAAAGAAGCTGCGAAACAACAAAAACAAGAGCAAAAAGCATTTGAAGTTGTTAAAAATCAGGAGATCCAGGAGAAGGTAGATGTTCAGTATGTGTTAGAACGTAAAATAATAGAACAACTGTTGCTATATGGAAAAGACGTGCATACGTTTGAAGATTTAGTACTTAAGGAGAATGAAGAGGGAGATTTAATTTTGGAACCAGAAACTTTAGAGGTTAAAGTGTATGAGAAAATTTATTTAGACCTCCAGGATGATGAAATAGAACTAGCAAATGAGAAGTTTAGGGTTATTTATTTTAAATTAATAGAGGAGCTCAATGAAAAGGAAGATTTTGCAATAAATATTTTTTTAGCAAATTTAGAACAAGAAACCGTCTCAGAAATCTCTTCTATTTTAATGGAAGAAGAGAAGTATGTTTTGCACAATTGGGGAAGTAAAGATATTTTTCCAAAAGAGAAAAATAGCGTTATAGCACAATTGGTGAGCGAAACTATTTTAACTCTTCGTTGTTATTTAATAAAGAAAAGGATGGAAACTTTACAAAATAAGACCATCGATAGTTCAGAAAATAACAAAGAAACTCTAGAGGAAATAATGAATTATATTCACTTAAATAAACTTTTAAATACAAAACTCAATAGAGTATTGGCATAAAAAAAGCCTAATGCATTGCATTAGGCTTTTTTTATTTGTGGTTATTGTTTAGTACAATTCAAGCGCTTTTGCTTGTTGTAATAAATCTACCATATTATCTACATTTAATTTTTTCATTAAACGAGCTTTATACGTGCTAACCGTTTTTTCATTAAGATTTAAGCCAATAGCTACATCTTTATTTCTTTTACCACTAGCTAAAAGTTTAAGAACTTCTATCTCTCTAGTAGATAATTTTCTAAAGAATCTTCTTGGTTTCTGCGTTCCTTCATCAAAAGCTAAACGTTGTGCAAGTTCATTAGTAATAAACATACTACCTTCACTTACTTTACGTACTGCAGTAACTATATAATCTACATCAGAAGATTTAGATAAATAACCAAATGCTCCTGCTCTAATAGAGCTAAGTGCATAGACATCTTCCGATTGTCCACTGTACATTAAGACTTTAATTTCTGGATATTCCTTTTTAATTTTTCTTAGAGTGGCAATACCATTAATCTCTGGTATGTCCATTTCCAACATAATTACATCGGGCTTAACCTTTTCTAATTTTTGAAAAAGCTCAGCTGTAGTAGATGCATCGGCAATAACTTCAAAATCTGAAGTAGAATCCAATACATTTTTAACGCCCATGCGGATAATGGGGTGGTTGTCCGCGATAAGTACTTTAATCATTTCTTTCTTTTCTAAATTAACCTTATTTTAGTCATAATCTGACTACAAAGACTGCTATGCAATGTAAGGTATAAAAATTTAATTATGAAGGCAATATGCGATTATTTTAGTTTACTAACGTAATATTTGTAAGAATATTCGTTTTATTAACCTTAATTTCAGTTGAGTGGTTATTTTAGTAATTCTGGAATCTTACAAATTGGTATTGGTACCATTTTATGTTGATTAATGGTGTTCAGTCTTTTATAGATAGAAAGCACTTCTTTTTTTCTTCCCGAAAAATCAGTAATTTCTTTGCCTTCATCAATCATTTGCATAGCCCATTCTAACTCTGGATAAGAGGCGCCTATTTGATCTTCATCTGTGCGGTCATCTCCCCAAAGTCCATCTGTTGGTGCTGCGGTAAGAATATCGTTATTAATACCTAAAACTTTTGCAATGGCATAAACTTCTGTTTTTAGTAAATCTGCAATGGGGCTTAAATCTACACCGCCATCTCCATATTTGGTGTAAAAACCTACACCAAAATCTTCTACTTTATTTCCTGTGCCAGCCACTAAATAACCACGTAGTGCTGCAAAGTAGTATAAAGTAGTCATGCGTAGTCTAGCTCTTGTATTTGCTAAGGCCATAAAACGTGCTTCTTCATTATCTACAGAAGGTAATGTATTAAGTAAACTATCAAAAACAGGTGTAAGGTCAACAGGTTGGCGGCTTACTTTTTTGAAATTACTTTTTAACCATTCGATATGTCTAGAGGCTCTGTCTTCTTGGTTTTTAGCTTGGTGTATGGGCATTTCTACACATAAAAGATCTAGCCCTGTTTTTGCACATAGGGTAGAAGTTACTGCGGAATCAATACCCCCAGATATTCCTATTACAAAACCCTTTATATTGGCTTTAATGGCGTAATCTTTAAGCCAGTTTACAATGTGATCTATTACTTTTTCTGTTTGCATAGAAATATTATTATTGATTTAAAACTAGTAACTTTGCCTCTAAAATAAGACCAAGTTCTTTAATAAGAAAATCTATCCTAAATAACTTTATATGCGTAAGCCGATTTTTATCATTTTATCTTTAATTACCCTGTTTTTAGGCTGTAATGAGGAAGATAAAACAGAAAAAGAAATTGCAAAATTAGATGTAGAAGTATCTATATCTAGATTCGATCAGGAGTTTGCTTCTGCTAAACCGAATGATTTGCAAAAATTAAGGAAGAAATATCCTTATTTATTTCCTGCTCCTGATAGTGTATGGGTAAAAAAAATGCAAGATACTTTGCAAATAGAAATAATGCACGAGGTGGGGCAAAAATTTCAAAATCTGGATCCAGAAGCCATCCAGTTAAAAGATTTTTATAAACATGTAAAGTATTACTTTCCTAAGTATAAAGTGCCGAAAGTCATTACAGTGACTAATGATGTGGATTATAATAATCGAATTATTTTGGCAGATAGTTTAATGTTTATTGGTTTAGATAACTATTTAGGGATGGAGCATAAGTTTTATGGGGGCATTCAAAAGTATATATCCCAAGGAATGGATAGGCGTTTTATAGTTAGTGATGTGGCTAGTACGTTTGCAAATAGTGCGGTTCCAAAGCCAAGAGATAGAACTTTTTTGGCTCAAGTAATTTATTATGGAAAAGAACTATATTTAAAAGACAAATTATTGCCAAAAGCTACAGACGCAGTTAAAATAGGCTATGAAGAAGAAGAGTTAAATTGGGCAAAGGCTAATGAAGAGCCTATTTGGAGGAATTTTATAGAGCAAGAGTATTTATATAGTACAGATAATGATTTGGTAAAACGTTTTTTGGAACCAGCACCGTTTTCAAAATTTGGGTTAGAATTGGACCAGGAATCTCCGGGTAGGTTGGGGCGTTATATTGGCTGGCAAATTGTAAATGCTTTTATGGAAAATAATGAACTAACGTTGGTACAATTAATGCCTGTTTCGGCGGAAGAAATTTTTAAGAAATCTAATTATAAACCAAAGAAATAATGTCAAAATTACATACATCGAAAATAACTCTTAAAGTTGGGTTAGATGAAAATCGTGTTCCAGAGAAGTTGCAATGGTCTGCTGAAGATGGGGGAGTAGAAAATGAAGAAATTAAGGCAATGTTACTTTCTGTATGGGACAGTAAAAATCAAGAGTCTTTAAAAATTGATTTATGGACAAAGGATATGCCTGTGGATGAAATGAAAATATTTTTTCATCAAACTCTTATTGCTATGTCAGATACTTTTATGAAGGCTACCCAAGATGAAAAAATGACTGCTACCATGAAAGATTTTTGTGCCTATTTTGCAGAAAAACTAGAGCTAAAAACCGAAAAATAAATAAATCGTTTTACTCGATAATCGAGATTTAAATGCTCCGAGGTTTGCCTCTAAATTTCAAGGTTGTTTTCCTATGAAAGCCTCCTGGGATTGCTTCGAGGTAGTTTGCTTAAAAAAATAACCGCTTATTGCGGTTATTTTTTTAATCTATTTTAGTTTATGGCTAATAAAGGCACTTTGGATTGTAGTGTTAATGCCTCTGTTAACTTTCCTTTTGAGGGGCTATTTTTTTTGTCATGATTGCTTGGTAAAATAGTAATAAGGTCTATTTCTTTTTCAGTAACATATTGAGAAATACCCTCTACTACGTCTTTGTTTTCAATAAACATATGGTCTTTGTAAAAAGACTCTAGATAGTACTCTAATAAGTTTTCATTTTTTTCATCTGTAGAAGAGTAGCCGTATATTCCGGGTTCGTTTTCTATAGTTAAGACGTGAACTTTAGCGTTGAACTTACGTGCTACATCTAAAAGAGTGCTAAGTGCTTCTTTGTTATTGATTTCGTCTTTTCCTAGCACAAGAGCTATGTTTTTTAATTGAAAATCATCAGAGGTGTTAGGTACTACTAAGACAGGACAATCAGCAACTTTAACAAGTTCGGAAGTATTGCTTTTTGTAATAGAAGAATCACTAGGAGCAGAAGTTGCCATGATTATTAAATCTATTTGTTGATTTTTTTGTACCTCTAATACGGAATCGGTGAGAGAGCCAGCCTTATGTATGCATTCCATCGGAGAACGCAGCGTTTTTGAGTATTTCAATTTTATTTCTTCAAACCTTGTGTTTATGTTATCAGATTCTGGGGTTTCGGTGATATGTACTAGAACTAATTTCATATTAGTTTTTAATCCAATAAAATCTACAGCATAATCCAAAGCTTTTTCAGCTAAAGGAGAAAAATCAAAGGGCACTAATAAAGTTGAAATTTTGTCCATGATATAAGGTTTGTTGTTTTGAGCATCAAAATTAATACCCGACCTCGATGAAAAACATGACACCTATCATGTTTTTGTATTTTTACTATTTAGTAAACAAAATACAGGAGTAATGTTACAATATTGTTTACTGGCAATGTAAGCTATGTATGGTAGGGTTGACTAATGTTATGTGGTAGTCAATAAAAATAGAATATGGAAAAATTGATTTTTGTTTATAATGCTAATTCTGGATGGTATAATAGTGTTCTCGATAGTTTCCATAAGGTAGTTAGTCCTAATACGTATGCTTGTAGTTTATGTGATATTACTTATGGTGTGTTTTCGGAGAATGAATTATGGAAAAATTTTAGAGAAAGTAGCAATATAAAAATGGAGTTTTTGCATAAAGATGAATTTACTAAAAAATATAATATATCTAGAGTAGCTTTGGTGGAGTGTCCTGTAATTTTAAAAAGTGTAAAAGGAAAGTTAGAGTCTTTTATTACTGCAGATGAAATAAACAATTTAAAGGAAGCGCAAAATTTAATTGATGTTTTGAATACGAGGATTTTAAACTAAGCTGTTATTTTTGTTTTTAAAGTAGTCTAAATTTACGTTTTCTATAAAATTAAGAACTTCATCCCTTCCTAGTCTTTTGCTAGAGGAGGTTACAAAATGCATTGGTGCTTCTTCCCACATATCTGTCAATAGTACTTCTATGTATTGATTTACTTGTTTTTCTATAGCTTTTGGTTTTAGCTTGTCTGCTTTAGTAAATATGATGCAAAAAGGAATACCATTTTCTCCCATCCATTGCATAAATTCCATATCGATTGGCTGTGGGCTGTGTCTTAAATCAACTAAAACAAAGGAGCAAACAAGTTGTTCCCTTTGTGTAAAATAATTGGTGATATATTTTTGGAAAGTATTTTTGCTTTTTTTGGAAACTCTCGCATATCCGTATCCGGGTAAATCTACTAAAAACCAGTTTTCGTTTATTTTAAAATGATTGATTAACTGTGTTTTTCCAGGTCTTCCAGAGGTCTTTGCTAAGCTTTTTCGCTCAGTCAGCATATTAATCAAGGAAGATTTGCCAACATTGGATCTTCCAATAAAGGCGTATTCTGGTAAAGATTCTTTTGGGCATCTAGAGACGTCCGTATTGCTAATTACAAAGTCAGCAGACTTTATTTTCATTAAAAAATATTTAGAAAGTTCTTTTTTCTAACCAGGAATCTAAAATAGTATTGAATTCATCTGGGTGTTCCATCATAGGAGCGTGCCCGCATTTTTCTATCCAAAACAAATCAGAATCAGGTAGTAATTCATGAAATTCATTGGCTACATTAGGTGGTGTAACATTGTCGTTTTTACCCCAAATTATGCAAGTAGGAGTATTCATTTTTGGTAAATCTTTAGCCATATTGTGTCTAATAGCACTTTTGGCTATAGCTAGTGTTTTTACCAATTTTAAACGATTATTTACCGTGCTAAATACTTCGTCAACAATTTCTTTTGTAGCTACATCGGGGTCGTAAAAAACATCTTGTGCTTTTTTCTTTATAAATTCATAATCCCCACGCTTTGGGTAACCATCACCCATGGCACTCTCGTATAATCCGGAGCTTCCTGTGATGACTAAAGCTTTAATGTTTTCAGGGTATAATTTAGTGTGTAAGAGGCCAATGTGGCCTCCTAACGAATTTCCTAAAAGGATAACGTCTTTTAAACCTTTAAACTTTATGAAATTATCTAGATATTTTGCAAAATTCTTAACAGTGGTATTAACTAAAGGCATGTCGTAAATTGGCAATTCGGGTACTAAAACTTTATATCCTTTTTCAGGAAAATAGTCTGTCACTCCTTTAAAATTGCTTAGACCGCCCATTAGACCGTGTAGTATAATAATTGTAGTGCCTTCTCCTTTTTCTATATACCTGTATTTTCCTTCAGTAATTATTTCTTCTTCCATTAAGGATGCTTCTGGTCTTAAGTCGCAAATATAGTCAAATATATAGAAAAGCGAATTACGCTCTGCTGCATATTAAAACTAAAACGCCACATATATAATGTATAAAATTAAAGATATTATTTTTTTAAAAAGAATCAATTTTTGTGTTTTTATACTCTTAAAGGTAAAAATGAGTGGAATTTATTAACAAAGTGGTATTTTGTGGTAAATAGTGGTAATAAAATATATATATTTGAGTTATAAAAGGTAAATACAGGACTTTGGATATATTTTTCTTTGGGGTTTTTAATTGTAAAGCGGATGCTAAGGGCAGGGTAATGTTACCTGTTAGCCTAAGGAGCCAGATTGCGCCTGTATTGAGTAACGGCTTTGTGATTAAGCGGTCTTATTATGAGGACTGTTTGGAGTTGTATCCTATGAATGAATGGAACACGGTAATGCGGGAGTTAAATGAATTGAGTAGGTACGAAGAAGAGAATATAGACTTTATAAGAAAATATACAGCTAGTCTAAGGCAGGTAGAGATTGATGCCAATGGAAGGTTGTTAATCCCTAAGGATGTTATAACAGCAGTAGGGATAACAAAAAGTGTGGTTTTGGCGCCAATTGGTAAGCGAATAGAGATTTGGGATAAAGACCTTTATGATGCTAGAATCTCGGCATCTAAAGAAGAAAAGGTGAGTCTCGCAAGAAAAGTAAGAAATACAGATAAATCTAGCAATGAGTTATCATAATCCAGTTTTGTTGAAAGAGTCCGTAGATGGTCTTGCTATAAAGGAAGATGGCATTTATGTAGATGTAACCTTCGGAGGTGGCGGGCATTCTCGCGAGATATTAAGTAGGTTAGGGAGTGAAGGTAAATTATATGCTTTTGATCAAGATGAGGATGCTTTAGTAAATGCAATTGATGATGAAAGGTTTACGCTAATTAATGAGAATTTTAGGTATATAAGGCAATTTTTAAAGTTCTATGGTATTCGTAAGGTGGATGGAATTTTAGCAGATTTTGGGGTTTCTTCTCATCAATTTGATAAAGCAGAAAGGGGTTTTTCTACTCGTTTTGATGCGGATTTGGATATGAGAATGAGTAGCAAAAATACCATTTCAGCGTATAGTGTTGTTAATAAGTACTCTTTTGATGATTTGCGAAGAGTTTTATTTCAATATGGAGATTTGCGAAATGCAAATGCTATGGCGAATAAGATTATAGAAAGTAGGGAAGAGAACAAAATAAAAACAACCGAAGAATTAAAAGAGGTTTTAAGGTCTTTTTTGCCTAAACATAAAGAACATAAAATACTAGCGCAAATTTATCAGGCAATTCGGATAGAGGTAAATCAAGAAGTGCAAGTTTTAGAAGAATTTTTGCTACAAACACCAGGTTTGTTGCATGAAGGAGGTAGGTTGAGTGCTATTAGTTATCACTCTTTAGAAGATAGATTGGTAAAAAGATTTATACGTGCAGGACAATTTGAAGGGGAGCCAGAAAAGGATTTTTACGGTAATATAGATGTGCCTTTTAAGAAGGTAGGAGGGCTAATAGTTCCGTCAAGAGAAGAAATTAAAAAGAATAACAGAGCAAGGAGTGCTAAGCTTAGAATAGCTGCCAAAATATGAAAGTGAAAAAGGGGGTGTTAGATATCTTAAAAGGGAAATTCCTAGTAAGTGGAGATGCTCCAAAAAATTGGCTTTTCATCATTTTTGCTTCTTTTTTAGCTACTGTAATGATAGGCAGTTCTCATAGTGCAGATACTAAGGTGCATAAAATCGCTGCGTTGAACGAACAGGTGCGTGAGTTAAGAAGCGAGTTTGTAGATGTGCGTTCCGATGTACAACGATTAAAGTTGGAGTCTAAAATAACAGAAATACTAGCGGAAAAGAATCTGTATCCATCAGAAACACCGCCAAAAAAAATAAGAGTTAAATCGAATACTAATAAGAACCTCTAAATGCCAGCCACGGATAAGGGAATATTAACTAGACTATATGTTGTTGCAGGAGCGCTTTTTGTTTTTGCAGCAATTGTTTTGTTTAAGTTGGTGAGCATACAAATGGTTCAAGGAGACAAGTATAAAGATTTAGCAGATAAGCGTACTTCTAAAATGTTTACCATAGCACCTAATCGTGGAAATTTGTACTCCGATGATGGTAGTCTTTTAGCAACTTCCGTATCTAGGTATACTATCCGTTTTGATGCGGTTACTGTAAAGGATAAGACTTTTAATGAAAATGTAAAGCCTTTGGGAAAGGCCCTTGCTAAGTTATTAGGAAATACGCCTTCTTATTATCAGCAAATATTGCGTAAAGCAAAAGCAAATAAAAACAGATATACGTTATTAGCCAGAAACCTAGATTATTCCGATTACATGGCTGTAAAGGGTTTTCCATTATTGAAAATGGGGCCTTATAAAGGCGGGATAATTGTAGAACAGAAAACGGTTAGAGAGCACCCTCTTGGTAAAATTGCAGAACGTAGCGTGGGTTACGAGCGTGTGGATGAAAACGGATACTATACAAGAGTAGGTTTAGAAGGTGCTTTTGGGCAGTATTTAGGAGGAGTAGAAGGAAAACGTTTAAAGCAAAAAATAGCTAAAGGGCAATGGAAACCTATTGGCATGGATAATATTGTAGAGCCACAAGATGGTTACGATGTTATTTCTACTATAGATGTAAATATACAAGATATAGCGCATCATGCTTTATTAAAACAATTAGACTATTACAAAGCGGATCACGGTTGTGTTATTGTAATGGAAACTAGAACTGGGGAGGTAAAAGCAATATCTAATTTAGGAAGAACCAAGGAGGGTAAATATTACGAACGGCTTAATTATGCTATTGGGGAGTCTCATGAGCCTGGTTCTACTTTTAAGTTAATGAATATTGTAGCTGCTTTAGAAGACGGTATAATAGATACAAGCACAGTAAAGGACACAGGAAAAGGAGTTTGGAAAATTTACAAACACCGTGTAAAAGATTCTCATCGCGGTGGTTTTGGTAAGATATCTATGGCTAAAGCTTTTGAAGTGTCTTCTAATACGGCATTTGCTAAAATGATTCATAATGGTTATAAAAATGACCCAGAAAAATATGTAAACAGGTTAATGAATATGGGTTTGCATAAAGAGTTAGGTATGCCGATAAAAGGAGAGGGAAAGCCTGTTATCCGTTATCCTGGTGACAAAGGTTGGTCTGGTCTTTCTCTAGCGCAAATGGCATATGGTTATGAAGTTTCTCTTACTCCAATGCAAACCTTAGCTTTCTATAATGCAATTGCTAATGATGGCGAATTGGTAAAGCCTAGGTTAATTAAAGAGGTGAAGGAATGGAATAGAACCATTCGGGTTTTTGATAAAGAGGTAATTAATCCTTCTATATGTTCTAAAGAAACCATTTCTAAGGTAAAGCAATTGTTGAAAAATACGGTAGAGAAAAAACATGGTACAGGGCATGGGTTGTATTCTCCGAATTTTTCTATGGCAGGTAAAACAGGGACGTGTCAAAAGGATTACGTGTCTAAAGATCCTGATAAATTAAAATATATATCCACATTCGCAGGTTATTTTCCAGCGGATAATCCAAAGTATTCTTGTATAGTGGTTATCCATGAGCCAGATAAAAGTGTAGGGTATTACGGAGCAGATGTTGCTGGTCCGGTATTTAAGTCTGTAGCTCAGAAAGTATATGCAACATCGCCAATGGTAGATGAAATAGATATGGAAGATGCGCAAGATGAAAATTTAGAGAAAGCGTATCAAAAATTTTATGTGCAAGCGCAAAAAAAACAGAGTACAGTGCCCAATGTAAAAGGGATGAGTGGCATGGATGCTATAGCAATTCTAGAGAATTTAGGGTTACGTGTAGAGGTAAGGGGAAATGGTAGTGTTAAAAAACAATCTGTATCTCACGGAACGCAAATAAGCAAAGTGGAGAATAAAATAATACTGGTACTTTCATGATGTTGTTAAAAGACATATTATTTGGAGTAAGCCTATCTGCAGTTAGTGGAGACACTACCTGTTTGGTAAATGCGGTATGCTTTGATTCTAGAAAAGTGGGTTTAGATGATGTTTTTGTAGCTATAAAAGGAACTTTGACAGATGGACATAAATTCATTGAAAAGGCTGTAAATTCTGGCGCTAAGGCTATTATTTGTGAAACGTTACCAGAAATTTTGGTAAATGGAGTTACGTACGTAGAAGTAGATAATGGCAATAAAGCTTTGGCTATAATGGCATCTAATTATTATGGCACGCCTTCTAAAAATTTAAAACTTGTCGGAATTACAGGAACTAATGGTAAGACAACTATTAGTAGTTTGCTATTTCAATTGTTTAAAAAAGCAGGCTTTAAAGTTGGGTTAATATCGACCATAAAAATTATAGTAGACAATGTGGATTATGCAACAACGCATACCACACCAGATGCCTTAACCATAAATAAGTATTTAAGTTTAATGAATGATGCTGGGGTGGAGTATTGCTTCATGGAAGTAAGTTCACACGGTATTCATCAAAAAAGAACAGAGGGTTTAGTATTTGAAGGCGCTATTTTTACCAACCTTTCTCATGATCATTTAGATTACCATAAAACCTTTGCAGAATATAGGGATACTAAAAAAGTATTGTTCGATAATTTAAGTAAAAAAGCGTTCGCTCTTACCAATTTAGATGATAAGAACGGCGAAGTAATGTTACAAAACACAAAGGCAAGGAAATACACCTACGCTTTAAAGTCGTACGCAGATTATAGAGCGCAGATTTTAGAAAATCGTTTCGATGGGCAATTACTTAAAGTAAATGACCAAGAATTATGGACAAAACTAATAGGTCATTTTAACGCCTACAATATGTTAGCCATATTTGCTACAGCAGAATTATTAGGATTAGAAAACCAAGAAACACTTCGATTGTTGAGCGAGTTGGATAATGTGGATGGTAGGTTCCAGTATTTTATATCCAAAGAAAAAATTACAGCTATAGTTGATTATGCCCATACGCCGGACGCCCTAAAAAATGTATTGGAGACAATTAATACATTGAGGACTGGAAATGAAAACGTCATCACCGTTGTGGGGTGTGGTGGCGATAGAGACAAGTCTAAGCGTCCGGTAATGGGTAATATCGCTTCCGAAATGAGTAATAAGGTCATTTTTACATCAGACAACCCTAGGACAGAGGTTGCAAGTGTTATAATCGAAGAGATGGAAGCAGGTGTGGAGCCTCAAAATTTTAAAAAATTTATTTCTATAGAAAACCGTAAGCAAGCTATAAAAACAGCTTGTCAGTTTGCGGAAGCAAACGATATAATTTTGGTAGCTGGTAAGGGGCATGAAACGTACCAGGAGACTAATGGCGAAAGAGTGGATTTTGATGATTTTAAAATAGTACAAGAGCTATTAAAAAAATTAAATAAGTAAAAGAATAACAAAACAATGCTGTATTATTTATTTGAATATTTAGAGAAGCAATACCAATTTCCTGGAGCAAGTTTGTTCCAGTTTACCACATTCCGTGCGGCAATGGCTATTCTGTTTTCTTTAATAATTGCAACGGTGTATGGTAAGCGGGTTATATTATTTCTTCAGAAAAAACAAATAGGAGAAACAGTGCGCGATTTAGGTTTAGACGGCCAAAAACAAAAAGCTGGGACACCCACAATGGGAGGTTTAATTATCATCATGTCTACCTTAATACCTGTTTTGTTGTTTGCTAAGTTGGATAATATTTACATCATATTACTAATAGTAACCACCTTATGGATGGGTGTTATTGGCTTTGTAGATGATTATATAAAGATTTTTAAAAAGGACAAAGAAGGGTTAAAAGGGCGTTTTAAAATACTGGGACAAGTTGGGTTAGGTCTTATTGTAGGTGCAACGCTCTATTTTCATCCAGAAGTAACTATGCGCGACCATAATAAAACGGTAATAACAGAGAATTATACGGTAGAAGAAGTTCGTGGGCAAGATATAAAGTCCACCATGACAACTGTTCCATTCTTTAAGAATAATGAATTAGACTATAGTAGTTTTATTTCATGGATGGGAGATGGGGCTAAGGAGTACGCATGGTTAATTTTTATACCCATGATTATTCTTATTGTAACAGCGGTGTCTAATGGAGCTAATCTTACAGATGGTATCGATGGTCTTGCCGCGGGAAATTCCGCAATTATAGTATTTACTCTTGGTGTTTTTACATGGGTTTCTGGTAATTATATTTTTTCGGATTATCTAGATATTATGTTTATTCCAAGGGCAGGTGAGTTGTTAGTATTTGTAACGGCATTTGTTGGAGGATTAATTGGCTTTTTGTGGTATAACGCTTTCCCGGCACAGGTTTTTATGGGAGATACGGGGAGTTTAACCATAGGAGGCGTAATTGCAGTAATAGCTATAATTATTAGAAAAGAATTGTTAATACCTATTTTATGCGGCATCTTTTTCGCAGAGTCTATCTCAGTGATGTTACAAGTAGGTTACTTTAAGTATACTAAGAAAAAGACGGGGGAAGGAAAACGTGTTTTCTTGATGGCGCCTTTACATCATCACTATCAAAAGAAGGGGTATCACGAGAGTAAAATAGTAACTCGTTTTTGGATTATAGGAATTCTATTAGCTATTGTAACGGTTGTTACTCTTAAAATTAGATAATGCAAAGGCTGGTAGTATTAGGAGGAGGAGAAAGCGGTGTAGGAACTGCGATTTTAGGAAAGAAAAAAGGATATGAGGTTTTTGTATCCGATAAAGGAAAAATAAAAGAAGAGTATAAAAACGTTCTTGAACATTTTGAAATTGATTGGGAGGAAGAAACGCATACAGAGGCTAAAATATTAAACGCTAATGTGGTAATGAAAAGCCCTGGAATACCAGATAAAATTGCTTTAATACAGAAATTAATAGAGCAAGATATTCCTGTAATTTCTGAAATAGAATTTGCGTCTAAATATACGGATGCCACTATTGTTGGGATAACGGGAAGTAATGGTAAAACCACAACTACGATGCTTGTAAATCACATTTTTAAAGATGCTGGTTTACATGTAGGGATGGCAGGGAATATTGGAGATAGCTATGCTAAAATGGTCGCAGAAAGAAACTACGATTATTATGTTTTAGAGATAAGCAGTTTTCAGTTAGATGGTATAACAGATTTTAAACCGCATATAGCAATTTTAACCAATATTACTCCAGACCATTTGGATCGCTATGATTATAAGTTTAAAAACTACATAGCATCTAAATTTAGGATTGCGAAAAACCAAGGACCAGATGATTTTCTGGTTTATGATGCGGATGATGAAGTAATAGTAAAATGGTTGCAAGAAAACCCAGTTCAATCCAAATTAATTCCTTTTTCAATAACAAAAAAGTTAGAAGAAGGAGCGTTTATAGAAAACGAAAAAATTAAAATAAGAACACAAAATAACACTATAGAAATGAATACAGACTCTTTGGCCTTAGAAGGGAAGCATAATCTTAAAAACACAATGGCTGCATCTGCAGCGGCTAAATTGGTGAGTATAAGAAAAGAAACAATACGTAATAGTATAGCTACTTTTCAGGGAGTAGAACATCGATTAGAAAAGGTTTTAAAGATAAACCATGTGCAATACATTAACGATTCTAAGGCTACCAATGTTAATGCAACGTACTATGCTTTAGATAGTATGAAAACAGCTACTGTTTGGATAGTTGGTGGTGTCGATAAAGGCAATAATTACAAAGAATTAATGCCTTTGGTAAGAGAAAAAGTAAAAGCAATTATTTGTTTAGGAGAAGATAATTCTAAAATAAAAGATGCTTTTGGGAATGTAGTGGATTTAATGGTGGAAACTTATGCAATGGAAGAAGCTGTGAAAGTGGCTTATAAAATAGCAGAACGCGGAGAAGCTGTTTTGCTTTCGCCAGCATGTGCTAGTTTCGATTTGTTTAAGAATTACGAAGACAGAGGAAACCAATTTAAGGCAGCGATTAAAAACTTATAATCATGTTAAGACTTGTAAATACTATTAGTGGAGATAAAGCTATTTGGGCCGTTGTTGCTCTTTTGGCTCTATTTTCGTTTTTGCCAGTTTACAGCTCTAGTAGTAATTTGGTTTATGTAGTAGGTAATGGAACCACTATGGGGCATTTGGTAAAACACGCATTACTTTTGTTTTTAGGTTTTGGTATTATTTACGGAGTACATAAAATCCCTACACACTTTTTTAAGGGGCTGTCGCTAATAGCAATGCCAATAGTTTTAATACTACTTGTGTTAACATTACTGCAAGGCACTTCCAGTGGAGGTACTAATGCTAGTAGGTGGATTCGTTTGCCATTAGTAGGTTTGGGGTTTCAGCCATCGAATTTAGCAGCGGTTGTTTTAATGATTTACGTGGCAAGGTATTTAACTAAAATAAAAGATATGGCAGTTACTTTTTCTGAAAGTATACTACCATTATGGGTTCCTGTTTTTTTAACTATTGTATTAATTCTTCCAGCGAATTTTTCTACTGCAGGAATTATTTTTGCCATGGTTTTAATGCTTTGTTTTTTGGGAGGGTATCCTATTAAGTATTTGCTAGGCATAATTGGAACAGGTGTAGTGTTTTTAGTCATATTTATTTTGATAGCTAAGGCTGCTCCAGATTTGTTTCCTAATAGGGTAGATACATGGATTAGCAGGGTGGATAATTTTGCGAATCCAGAGGATACAGAGGCAGATTATCAAATAGAAAGGTCTAAAATTGCAATTGCGACTGGTGGAATATTTGGAAAAGGAGCAGGTAAGAGCATACAGAAGAATTTTTTACCGCAAAGTTCTTCAGATTTTATTTATGCTATTATAGTAGAAGAATATGGTCTTGTTGGTGGATTTGTGTTGATGTTCTTTTACTTATTATTATTGTTTAGGATAATAGTAGTAGCAAATGGTAGTGCTACCATATTCGGTAAATTATTGGTGCTGGGCGTTGGCCTACCGATTGTTTTTCAAGCTTTAATTAATATGGCTGTAGCGGTTGAGTTATTTCCTGTTACAGGGCAGAATTTGCCATTAGTAAGTATGGGAGGAACCTCTAGCTGGATGATATGTTTGGCTATTGGTATTATACTAAGTGTTAGTAATAAAGACGCCAAGATAGAAGAAGGCGTGCCTGTGGATATAGATGAAACAAACCCTTTAGAAATACTAAGTGGACAACTATAAATTTATTCTTTCTGGAGGAGGTACTGGCGGACATATTTATCCGGCCATTGCTATTGCCAATGAACTAAAGAAAAGATACCCAAATGCGGAGTTTCTTTTTGTTGGAGCAAAGGATAGAATGGAAATGGAAAAAGTGCCACAAGCGGGGTACAAAATAGAAGGTTTGTGGATTACGGGGTTACAACGAAAGTTAACCTTTAAAAATTTAATGTTTCCTTTTAAATTAATAAGTAGTTTGTTAAAAGCGCGTAAAATAGTATCTAGATTTAAACCCAATGCTGTAATTGGTACAGGAGGTTTTGCTAGTGGGCCGCTTTTAAAGATTGCATCGGGAAGAAAGGTGCCTTGTTTGTTACAGGAGCAAAATTCGTATGCTGGTATAACTAATAAATTACTTAAAGATGCGGTGGCAAAAATTTGTGTGGCTTATGATGGTATGGAAAAGTTTTTTCCTGCGGATAAAATTATAAAAACGGGAAACCCCGTTAGAGAAGATTTAATAAAAATAAATGTTTCTAAAGAAGAAGCATTGGGTTTCTTTAAGTTGCCTTTAGATAAGCAGACGATACTTGTTTTAGGGGGTAGTTTAGGAGCTCGTAGAGTAAATCAATTAATAGAACAAAAGCTAGACTATTTTAAACAATTGGGAGTGCAGGTGTTATGGCAATGTGGAAAATTATATTATGAAGAATATAAAAAATACGACTCTGACACTGTAAAAGTAATGGCTTTTATTAATAAGATGGATTTTGCATATGTAGCGGCGGATTGTATTATATCTAGAGCAGGAGCAAGTTCGGTTTCGGAATTAAGTATAGTGGGGAAACCAGTGCTATTTATTCCTTCGCCAACGGTAGCAGAAGATCATCAAACTAAAAATGCATTGGCTTTGGTGAGTGAAAATGCTGCTATAATGATAAAGGAAAAGGATTTGGATACTAATTTTGATGTCATTTTTTCAGAGGTAATAACATCTAAGGGGAAGCAAGAAGAATTAGGTGCAAATATTAAGAAGATGGCATTACCAAATGCTACAAAAGATATAGTGGATCAGGTAGAATTATTATTGCAAAATTAAGATGGATTTAAAACAAATACATAACGTTTATTTTATAGGTATAGGAGGCATAGGTATGTCTGCTTTAGCGCGTTATTTTAAATTCATAAATAAAAATGTAGTGGGCTATGATAAAACAGAAACACCATTAACAAAAGAGCTTCAGAGTATAGGGATAGCTATACATTATGAAGATGATGTAGAGGGTATTGCTTCAGAATATTTAGATGCATCTAAAACATTAGTGGTCTATACTCCTGCAGTGTCTACAGCACATGGGGAATATCAATACTTTTTAAGTAATGGGTTTGTTATAAAGAAACGATCCGAAGTATTAGGGCTCATTACAAAAGATACTTTTTGTTTTGCGGTTGCTGGTACACATGGAAAAACAACAACCTCTAGTATTCTTGCCCATTTATTAAAAGAAACAGGAACGCCAATTACAGCTTTCCTTGGAGGAATATCAGAAGATTTTAATAGTAACTTTCTCTTGGAAGGAACAGATTATTCTGTGGTAGAAGCAGATGAGTTTGATCGTTCGTTTTTACAATTATCACCAAATGTTTCTTGTATTACTTCTATGGATGCAGACCATTTGGATATTTACGGAACAGAAAAAGAATTGCAGAATTCATTTAATGATTTTGCAAAACGTTTAAAGCCAAACGGTAAATTGTTTGTGCGAAATGGTTTGCCAATTAAAGGTATAACCTATGGAATAGAAGATGATTCGGATTTTTGTATCCGAAACTTAAGAATAGAACATGGTGCCTACATTTTTGATTTGGAAACTCCTGATACAGTTCTAACAGGGATTACTTTTAGCAAACCAGGAAGACATAATTTGTTGAATGGTTTAGTTGCTTTTGCGATGGCGATACAGGCAGGTTCCCCAGCTAATCGCCTTGCTAAAGCACTGGGCACTTTTAAAGGGGTGCAAAGAAGGTTTTCATATCAAATTAAAAATGAAAATTTGGTGTACATCGATGACTATGCGCATCATCCTACGGAAATTAATGCAGTGCATAATGCTATTTATGAGATGCATCCTAACAAAAAAGTAGTAGCGGTATTTCAGCCACATCTATTTTCAAGAACCAAAGATTTTGTAGATGATTTTGCAGATAGTTTAGCAAAATTTGATGCTATTTTGTTGTTAGATATTTATCCGGCTAGGGAAAGCCCTATAGAAGGGGTAACCTCAGAGTGGTTATTAAGTAAAATTAAAAACCCAAATAAAAAATTAATTAATAAAACAAATCTTCTTTCAGAAATTAAACAACAAAATCCGGAGGTGTTGGTTACAATGGGAGCTGGAGATATAGGGTTACAGGTACAGAAAATAAAAAAACAGTTACAAGATGCAGATTAATTGGAACTACATAAAAATGTTTGGGTTATGCCTTGTTTTGCTGGGTTTATATGCTTTTTCTGGCTATAGAAGCGGGCTTAAAAAGATAGAAAATATTAATATTGAATTCGTTGGAGAAGAGAATTTATACCTAACGCAAGGGGCGGTTAATAAATTGTTAATACAAAATTATGGTAACCTTCAAAATGTGTCTAAAGAAAAATTAGATTTGAATAACATGGAGAAGGCCATAGAGGCTAATGAAATGGTAAAAAGAGCCCAAGTCTATCTTGCTGTGGATGGGGAACTTACGTCTAGAATTGTGCAAAGAAGGCCAATTGCAAGAATTGCTGGGGGCGTAAATTTTTATTTGGATGATGAAGGGAAACGCATGCCGTTGTCCAAAAATCACTCCGCAAGAGTGCCGATTATCACTGGGAAAGTATCTGGAGATAGTTTGGAAGATGTATATAAAATATTGAAATATATAAATGACGATGAATTTCTAAGGAAGAATGTAATCGGAATTCATATTGAGGATGTAGCTAAGTATCAATTGAAATTCAGAATGGAGCAATTTGTTGTGAGTTTGGGTGGAGTAGATAATTTAGAGGAGAAGTTTAATAATTTTAAAGCTTTTTATACCAAGGCGAATAAAGACAAAACATTGGATAATTTTACCACAGTTAGTCTAGAGTTTAATAATCAAGTAGTGTGCACCAAAATATAGAGAACAATGGAACAAGGTAATTATTCAGTAGGTTTAGACATCGGAACTACCAAAATTGTTGCAATTATTGGTAAGGAGAATGAGTACGGAAAAATTGAAATTCTTGGTATTGGTAAATCTAAGAGTTTAGGTGTGCATAGAGGGGTTGTAAATAATATAACCCAAACTATTAAATCTATTCAACAAGCAGTGGAGGAAGCAGAAGCTAATTGTGGATTAAAAATTAGCTCTGTGGTAGTTGGTATTGCGGGTCAGCATATACGTAGTTTACAGCACAGCGATTATATTACAAGAGAAGATTCAGAAGAGGTTATTAATGAGGATGATTTGGATACTTTGTGTAACCAAGTTTATAAATTAATAATGCTTCCGGGAGAAGAAATTATACATGTACTTCCACAGGAGTATAAAGTAGATGGGCAAGCAGAAATAAAGCAGCCAATAGGGATGTATGGAGGAAGACTAGAAGCTAATTTTCATGTAGTGGTTGGTCAGGTTACCTCAATAAAGAATGTTGGTAGATGTATTAAAAGTGCAGGTCTAGATTTAGGAAATATTACGCTAGAACCTTTAGCATCTTCTAATGCAGTTTTAAGCCAAGAAGAAAAAGAAGCTGGTGTCGCTTTAATTGATATAGGAGGCGGAACTACCGATTTAGCCATTTTTAAAGATGGTATTATTAGGCATACAGCTGTTATTCCATTTGGAGGAGGCGTAATTACAGAGGATATTAAAGAAGGTTGCTCTATTATAGAAAAGCAAGCAGAACTTCTTAAGATAAAATTCGGATCAGCGTGGCCAGGAGAAAATAAGGATAATGAAATAGTTTCAATACCTGGATTAAGAGGTAGAGAGCCTAAAGAAATATCACTTAAAAATCTATCTAAAATAATTCATGCTAGGGTAGTAGAAATAATTGAGCAGGTATATGTTGAGGTTAAAAACTACGGACATGATGATCAAAAAAAGAAATTAATAGGGGGTATTGTACTTACCGGAGGAGGTAGCCAGTTAAAACACCTAAAGCAATTAGTAGAGTATATTACAGGAATGGATACAAGAATTGGGTATCCAAATGAGCATTTGGCAGGAGATTCAGATAAAGAAGTAGTAAGCCCGTTATATGCAACGGCCGTTGGTTTATTAATGAATGCTGTACAGAATGATGCAAAAAACAAAAAAATAGAAGAAGCTATTGAACATAAGGAAGAGCCGGTATTAGTTGAGGAATCGGTTTCGGAAAATACAATGGCACAATCCAAGGATGGTATCCCTAGGAAATCTGTTTTTGATAAATGGTCCGACAAGTTGAAGGACTTTTTAGATAACGCAGAGTAAAATATATATAAAAGAACACACACATTAACCAGTAATTTTTATACAGCATGAGTAATAACACTGAATTTGAAAGTATCGCTTTTGATTTACCTAAGAATCAAAGTAATGTTATTAAAGTAATTGGAGTCGGTGGTGGCGGTAGTAATGCCATTAACCATATGTTCCAGGCAGGTATTAACGGAGTAGATTTTGTAATTTGTAATACAGATTCGCAAGCTCTAGATAATAGTCCGGTTCCAAATAAAATTCAATTAGGTGTTTCCCTTACAGAGGGTTTAGGAGCTGGTGCAAATCCTGAAGTAGGAGAGCAGGCTGCGATAGAAAGTATGGAAGATATAAAAAGCATGTTGGGAACCTCGACCAAGATGATTTTTATTACTGCTGGTATGGGTGGTGGAACAGGTACTGGTGCTGCTCCTGTTATCGCTAGACTAGCAAAAGAGTTAGATGTTCTTACGGTTGGAATTGTTACTATGCCTTTTCAATTTGAAGGTAAAATGAGATGTCAACAAGCGCAATTTGGTATAGAAAAATTACGTTCTAATGTAGATTCTTTAATTGTAATTAATAATAATAAGCTTAGAGATGTTTACGGTAACTTAGGGTTTAAAGCCGGTTTCTCTAAAGCAGATGAAGTGTTAGCTACTGCTGCTCGTGGAATAGCAGAGGTAATAACACATCACTACACACAGAATATTGACCTTAGAGATGCAAAAACAGTTCTTTCTAATAGCGGAACAGCTATTATGGGGTCTGCAATTTCATCTGGATCGGCAAGAGCAAATGAAGCTATCATGAAAGCTTTAGATTCTCCTTTACTTAATGACAATAAAATTACAGGAGCTAAAAACGTACTATTACTAATTGTTTCTGGTTCTCAAGAAATTACTATTGATGAAATTGGAGAAATCAATGACCATATTCAAATAGAAGCTGGTTACGGAGCTAATATCATTATGGGTGTTGGGGAAGATGAAGAATTAGGAGAATCTATAGCAGTAACCGTTATTGCTACGGGTTTTAACATAGATCAGCAAGATGATATTGTAAATACAGAATCTAAAAAAATTATCCACACTTTAGAGGATAGTCAAAAAGCAGAAAAGGATTTAACTCCAGGAAATATAGTACACCACCTTGTAGAAGAAAAGGAAAGTGAAGTTAAAAAAGTGGTAAAACACAATTTAGGAGATGTTGATGATTTAGATTTAATACCGACGAATAATTACATAAGAAATTTTAATGTTTTTTATGAAGAGGTTATAGCGGAGAATGTAAGTGAAGATGATTTTATTATCGTCGATTCATCAGAGGCCTTAAAAAGTATTGAAGTGGTAGGGGCAGAAGAAGTAGCTTCTAAGCCACAAGAAGAAGAGGATATGTTTGCCATGAGTTTCGATATGCCCTTGAATGCTAAAAAGGAAGAACAGGAAAATGTTATCACTTTTAGTTTAGATGATGATGTTAAGGATCTGAATGTAAACGATCATGTAGAAGTAATCCCTGTATTAGAGTATAGTAAAGAAGGAGAAACAAGATATAGTTTAGATGACTATATGGAATTAGAAAATAAACTTACTGGGGCAAAATCTAAAGCAGAAGAATTTGAGCCAAAAATTGTAGAGGATGAGTTAGTTTTTCAAAAGAAAACGATAAATCCAGTTGCTCAATCGGCTATCCAAGATGATGTGGATCCAATGGAAAAGCCTATTGAAGAATTGCTTAGAGAGAGAGCAGATGAGCGAAGAAGAAAATTAAAAGATTATAACTACAAATTTCAAAGTGGACATAGTAGTATTGATGAAATAGAAAAAGAGCCTGCTTATAAAAGACAAGGGGTAAA
>NZ_JADGES010000117.1 GCF_016744255.1 Maribacter sp. | reverse complement strand
ATTTACAAACTTAATAGAAGGTATTTTGGAGAAAAATTATTCGACAGGCTAGTAATAGCAGGAATTACAGGATTATGATAAATTACGGACAATCAAAATGAATTATTAATCAATCATGCAAAAAAAGTAAAGGATGAATTTAATCTAGGAAGGCAATATTATTTAAAAGGGTATTACTATAATGTAGTTGAGCAAGTGTTAGATAGTGCTTTTTACAACTACAATATATCAAAAGACTATTTTTATTCTACAAAAGATAGTAGTTGGATAGGTAAATGCCTCTATAATATGGGTACTATTCAAAAAAATAAAAACGATTATTTTGGAAGTAAAGAAACTCTAACCGAAGCTATTCAATACTTGCAGTCTAAAAAAGATTCAAAATATCTCTCCTCATCCTATAATGCATTGGCTACGAATCATCGAAAACTATTAAATTATCAAGATGCATTAAAATACTACAATAAGGCAATAGAAATTTCAAATTCAAAGAAAGACAAGTTAATATACCAAAATAATTTAGCAGCAACTTATATAGATAACGGACAATTTAAAACGGCGATTTCGTTGTTGAAAAGTATTAAAAAAGAAAATGTATTACATAAAACTAAAATAAAACATGCTCTTGTTTTAGATAACCTGGCTTATGCAAAATGGCTTTCTGGAATTAATAAAGAACAAACAGAATTTATTAAAGCCTTGCGTATACGAAAGAAAAATAAAGATCAAAGAGGGCAAATTGCTAGTTATACCCATTTAGGAGAATTCTATTCTAAAAAGAACCCCCAAAAAGCAATTGTTTATTTTGATTCTGTTATTCAATTATCTAAAAAATTAAGGATTCCTAGAGCAGAAAAAGACGTGCTTACATTTTTAATGAAAATAGACTCCGAGAATGTTTTTATACGAGACCGTTATGTAGCTTTAACGGATAGTTTGTATAACCAAGAGCTAAAAGTAAAAACCCAGTTCGCTAAATATAAATACGACGATAAATTACAGCAAGAATCTATTTTACGTCTAGAAAAAGAAAAGGCAGAAAGAGAAGTAGAATTGACCAAGCAGCGGACTAGAAAAATAATATCTTATTTTGGAATAGCCATATTATTATTAGGTTTATGCTTTATAGTGTATGATTCTAAACAACGTTCTAAGCGTTTAAAGCAAAAAAATAAAACGGAAAAACTAAAAGCTACTTTTGAAACGGAAGCCCAATTAGCAAGAAGAGTGCACGACGATTTTGGAGCAAAACTAAACCACTCTATGGCTTTGGTACAAAATGATACCGATAAAATGGAGGTGTTAGATATGCTAGAATCGTTATACAATCAGAGTAGAAATTTTTCTAGAGAAATAAATGAGGTAGATATAGGAGCAAATTATAAAACAGAACTTTTTAGTATGTTAGGTACATACACTTTGGGAGTTAAATTGTATACCACTGGTACTACAAAAATAAACTGGAATTCTATAAACCCACTAAGTAAAACCGTATTGTATAAAATATTAAGGGAGTTAATGATTAATATGACTAAATATAGTAAGGCAACAACAGTTACTATAGCCTTTATAAATACACCAAGTATTTTAAGAGTGGAGTATTTGGATGATGGAGTAGGAGCATCAAAAAAACAGTTAAATTTTAAAAATGGTCTTCGGATTACAGAAAACCGTATTCAAGCTATTGGCGGAACAATTATATTTGATTCGGAAAAAGGAAAAGGTTTTAAAGCTGAGATTCAAATTCCAAATTAAAAACAATTAAGCATGTTCAAAAAAGTATTAATTGCCGAAGATTTTCAGGATACCAATCAGGGAATAGTAAATGCCTTGAAAAATAAGTTACACATTCCGGAGATTCAGGAAGAACTCTATTGCGACAAAGCCCATACTAGACTTAAGGTTGCCGAAGCCAATAATACTCTTTTCGATTTATTAATTACGGATCTTTCTTTTAAAGGAAGCCATGTAAAGCGCACCCTTACTTCTGGCGAAGAACTCATTGCGGTTGCTAGAAACTTGCATCCCAATATTAAGGTTATTGTAAATTCTATGGAAGATAATCCGGCAAGAATCAATGCGCTTTTTAAAGAACAAAAGATCAATGGTTATGTTTGTAAAGGCCGCCATGGATTAATAGAACTAGTGAATGCTGTGCAAGATGTATATGCTAATAAGGTTTATATGTCTCCGCAGATAAACATATCGGATAGGAATACTGTTTTTGAGTTGGATGAGTTCGATGTTTTAATCCTGAAAGAGTTAGAAAACGGTTTGAGTAAAAAAGAAATATCTAATAAACTAAAGTTGCAAAATATATCGCCTAATAGCGAAAGTTCTATAGATAAAAAGATTAGTAAATTGTTTGATGAATTTGGAGCAAAAAATAGTACAAGCCTTATATCTAAGCTCATTCGGAAGGGTAAAATATAATTTAAAAACTAAATAAAAAACAATTTTTAATTCCCTTACAGATATCTGTAAGGGAATCTTTTTTTATGGGGGTAGGTTTGGGTATTGTTAATTTGATAATAAAGTATTATGGTAGTTATACATACACCAACAGGAGAAGTACACAAAGGGCAAAAAGGAGGAACCACAGGATGTGGCTTTAATACAACGGAAAACTCAGGTCATTGGATAAATACCAGTAAAAAAATTACTTGCGGGAAGAACGGGTGTAAAAACTAATACTGATGGAATATAAAGTAGTACCCTTAGAACCTAGTTTTGATGTAAAAGCATCTACATCAAAAGATGCTTCAAATTATTTGGAAAAATTTATTAATCACTATGATAATGAAGGTTGGGAATATGTTAGAGTGGAGGTGATTTCAACTTATCTTTCTGGGGATAATGGATGCTTTGGATTAGGAGGAACACCAGGTCATACTACAACAAAACAGATGGTTGTCTTTCAAAAGCAAAAATGAAAATTTTTCTTCTAATAGGTATTAAAATTTATTGGCTTTTAATGCCAAAATCAAAACGTAAAAAATGCATTTTTAGAACATCTTGCTCTAACTATGTTTTTAAAATAACTGCTAAAGGTGGTTTATGGAAAGGATTAAAAGCCCTTAAGTTTCGATATGTAAATTGTAGACATGGGTATCAACTTTTTAAGAATCCAATCAATAATAAAATCCATCTGATACTACCAAATCGAGAGGTCATCAATGAGGAAAATATAGCAGAAAGATTATTAAAATAAGATACCATGGAAATCCAAAACCAACTAAAAGCGATAGCTGAAAAAATACATACGCTTAAAGACAAGATAGATACGGAGGAATCTACAAAACATGCCTTTGTATTACCATTTATTAATGCTTTGGGGTACGATACTTTTAATCCAACCGAGGTAGTACCAGAATTTACTGCGGATATAGGTCTTAAAAAAGGAGAAAAAGTAGATTATGCTATTTTCCAGAACGATCAGCCTATTATCATCATTGAATGTAAAAATTGGAAAGAAAATCTCAATGCACATAATTCGCAATTGTTTCGATATTTCCATGCTTCAAAAACTCGATTTGCGCTGCTAACCAACGGTATTGAATATCGATTTTATACCGATTTGGATGCTACCAATAAAATGGATGAAAAGCCTTTTTTAGAATTTAATATTACCGATTTAAAAGAAAATACAGTACATGAGATAGCCAAGTTCCAAAAAGCCAATTTTGATGTAAAAAAAATAGTAGATAATGCAAGCTCTTTAAAATACACAAAGGAGCTTAGGAAAGTAATTACTACTCAGCTTAATACCCCTTCTATAGATTTAGTGAAATTATTAGCAAAAGAAGTGTATCCAGGAATATTAACAAAACGCGTTACGGAAGAGTTTACCGATTTGGTAGGCAAGGCATTTAACCAAACCATTAGCGATAAGGTTAATAACCGTTTAAATGCAGCCTTAAATAAAGAAACAGAAAAGCAACAAGAAGAAATTGTTGAGAAAGTTGAGGAAAGCAAAATTGTTACTACGGAGGAAGAAATGGATGGTTTTAGAATTGTGGTTGCTATTTTAAGGCGGGTACTTCCCACACATAGAATTGCGCATAGAGATACCCAATCTTATTTTGGAATACTATTAGATGATAATAATAGAAAACCTTTATGTAGACTTCATCTAAATGGAGGGAATAAATATATAGGTATTTTTAAAGAAGAGAATGGAGAAATTAGAAACCCAATAGAGTCTATAGATGACATATACCAATTTGAAGAACAACTTTTGGCAACAGTATATGGGTATGAAAAGGAGTAGAAAAGAGTATATCGGAGCTGTTTTTATACCAGTAATGTTCCTTTATAACGGAAATACAAGTTTATATCTGTAAAATTAAAAGCAGTAAAAAATAAGACTATGATAAATCTACGTTTTTAAACATTAAATATTTTTTACAATTTTCATTAACGGTTGTAGAATTATTTAATCTAAGTAGAGGTTGCTTGCTTACTAAGGAGGTGCTCGGGGGAACTACCAAGTTAGTAGGCAGGCTTTTTGTTAAAAAATAATTGCTAAAAAATGTTTTTTACATTACAGATTTCTGTAATGAATTGACTTTTAATTGGTTTAGGTTTGGGTGTGATAAAAGATATATAAGTAATGAAACGGTTGAAATTTGAAATTGCATATGTAAAGCGATATATGAATAAAGCTCATACAAATAATTTCTAAGCACTTAAATATTATGAGCTACCGAAGAGGATATTATAAGAAAGACGGAACATATGTTCAAGGACATTTTGTAAACAAAAATGTAAAAAGAAAAAAACATAAATTTAATAGTAAAAATGGCTGCTTTGGATTTATACTCTTGCTAGCTATAATAATGGTTCTATCCTGTACCTAATAGCTTTTAAAAACTAAACCTATGGAAAAAATAAATATTTCAGTTGAACTAAAAAGTCATTTTTTAAGACTTTATCAAATGGCTTTTTCAGATGATAATTTTGATCTTCTAGAATTAAAGATGCTTTACAATTTTGCAGAAGAAAGAGGACTGAGTAAAGACCAATTAAATGAGATATTATTAAACCCTTCACAGGAGTCCGTAATTCCAGAATCTTTAGAAGAAAAAATAGAATACCTATATGATTTATCATTAATGATATGGGCAGATGATATAGCTACAGAAGATGAAGTGAATACTTTAAAAAAATATTGTTTGAAGTTTGAATTTTTAGAAGAGAATATAGATGATATCTGTGAATTTCTTCTAGAAAATGCAAAAGTAAAAACGCCTTTAAAAGAATTAACAGCCAAAATGGAAGATTGATATGACTGCTTTAAAAAAAATATTTTCTCTAAAGAAAAATGTTCCTCAAGAAATGGAAAAACCAAAGGAAGAGGAAGTGAAAAAAATAAAGCTAAGCTTTTTTGAGAGTGGCTATGGTTCTTCAAAACAAGCAGCTGGTAATCATATGATTTTTAAAGCGTGTTTGCAAGATGTCTATATGGACTATAAGGGTAAATGTAGAGAAGATGAAAGGCTTCAAAAAGAGTTAAAGGAGCCTTATGTACAAGAAAAGAGTAAGCACGAAATTGAATTAAAGAAAAGAAAAACGGTAAAGAGTATTATCGATGAAGGTATCGTTAATCTAGAAAACAAAATTTCGATTTTTAAAAGTGAAATAGCAGATGTAAAACATAATCCTGAAAAATATGTAGAGGATGTCGATAAAAAGCCAAAGGCGCAATTTTATCTTGGTCTAATTGTTTTAATCCCAATTACATTTTACCTGCTAGTTTTTTATATTTCTGCTTCTTACTCAGCATTTTTTAAAACATTCAATACAGAGTAACTCACTAATGCTATTTTTGATGCCAATGCCCTTACAAAAGCTATAGATGATGGTTGGCTCGAAGGCGTTTTTGTTGCGACAATACCTTTTGCATTTATGGGCTTGGGGTATTTAGTTCACATGTTTCAAAAACATAAAAATTGGCTTTCTTTTTTTAAGATTGGGATATTGTTTGTGGTTACGTTTATTTTTGATGCAATTCTCGCGTATCAAATAGAAAAAAAGATATATGATATTGAAAAAACATTAAACTCACCCGAGTTTAATGTGCAAATAGCTTTTACAAAAGCAGAGTTCTGGGGCATCATATTTGCAGGTTTCGTAGTGTATATTATTTGGGGATTGGTTTTTGATTTTATTATGAAAGAGTATGATAATTTTGATAAGATAAAAACCTTTATCAGATTAAAAAGAGAAGGAATTAAAAATTCTGAACAAAAAATTGCTAATCAAATTGAGAAGCTTAACCCAATAAAGGAGGAAATTTCAGGGATAGAAGGGAAGATAAATGATTTACAAAGAACAATTGATGGCTTTGTGTTTTCTAATAAGCATTATCTCACTTATCACGCGGAATATGTAAAAGGCTGGTTTTTAGGGATATCAGATAATTTTGATAATTTAAAAAGAAGAGATCAATTATTATCGCAATGTACTTTAGAAGAAAAAAAGCACTTAGAAGAGCATGATATTGCAGATGAAAACTATGAAGGTAGATTGTATAAACTCATTAATTAATCTTATGAAAAAGTATTTCCAAATTCTCGCAGTATCTGTCTTTATGTTATCCTCTTTTGTCTCGTGCAAAGATGAATCCAAATTTGAAAAGATTATTCATAAACATGATTTTCCAAAGTTATCACCGAACAGCGAAAACTTAAATATTAGTGTTCTTTTAGATTTGTCTGATAGAATAGATCCAAAAAAATTTCCTTCTCTCGCAATGGAGTTCTATCAAAGAGATGTGGGATACTTAAAATCTATAGCTGAGAATTTTGAATCGCATATCATGAATAAGAAAATGATTAAGATAGATGATAAAATTCAAGCTTTTATAGATCCAGAACCTTCCGACAAAACATTGAATGATAAGCTAAATACACTTAAAATTTCATTTGATAAAAGTAATGCAGCAAAAGAAGGTATTTTAATGACATGCACAAAGTATGATAGTATTTCAAAGCGGATTTATGAAGTTGCTATTGAAGATAATAACTATGTAGGGTCAGATACTTGGAGATTTTTTAAAAACAAAGTAAATGGTTATTGTATTGAAGATGGGTATCGAAATATTCTGATTGTATTAACGGATGGCTATATATACCATAAGAATACCAGAATAAAAGAAGGTAATAGAACTACCTACTTAACTCCTCAGGATATAAGAAATTTTGGTTTAAACAAATCTGCATGGAGAGAGAAGTTTAAAGCAAAAGATTTTGGTTTTGTATCTATTGATAATGATTTATCTAATCTAGAGGTGTTAGTTTTAGGAATTAACCCAGATGATAAAAACCCTTACGAAGAAGATGTAATTAATGCTTACTGGAGTAAATGGTTGGCTGAAATGAATGTTAAGAATTTTAAAATCAAACAGGCTGATTTACCATCGCATATGGATAAAATAATAAAACGATTTATTTTAAAACAATAACTATGGCATTCAGATTTAATAAAAAAATTAACCTAGGTAAAGGCTTAGGATTTAATGTAAGTAAATCAGGTATTACACCAAGTTATAGAACCAAACGAGGAAGTATAAGTTCTAAAGGTTACTCTGTAAGAACAGGAATTCCAGGTTTGACTTATCGTAAAACTTTCTCTAAAGCAAAAAATAGTGGATGTCTTTTATTCTTTGTACTACCGTGGATATTTTTATTGCTGATGTTTTCTTGCTCTACAATGGAAAATATCAATGAATCTACCCCATGTAAGGATACTAATTGTGCCAATTATACTTCGCAATCAGCAGCACAGTCTGCATATAATGCGGATCCAGAATGTAGAAACGATTTAGATGCAGACAAGGATGGTATTGCATGTGAAGAACCAGGTAATAGCGTTAAAAATTGTGCTACAACTTCTAATTGTGGATGCTCGGGAAAAAATAAATCTCCTTGCCAATCCGACCCTTGTTGCAGATGGATTGTTGGTACAGGATGTAAGTGTAATTAAAGGATATGCTAATTTATATTTATAGTATTTAAGTGATTTTTAAAGTAAAATATTAATTAAAAATGAAAAGAGTATTAAGTTTTATTATGTTATCTACATTAGTAAGTTGCGGCGATTTAGAAACTTCCAAAATTGAAAATATTAAAAAAAAGACGGAGATTAAAAAAGAAGATAAATATATTAAAATGATTAAGTCTTCTATATCTCTTAAAAAGGATTATGAAGTTAGCAAAATAGTATTTGATAAAACCAAGGTTTCTAAATATACCGTTGAGGAATCAGAAATCGATTTGGCTAAAACTATAATAAAACCTTTATCTAGTTATAGTACAAAACAATTACTTGAATTACCAGAAAGTAAAAGATTAAGGTGTCATGTTGTTGTTCCTAGTACTATATCTAAGGAAAGCTTAAGGAATACTTTAAAATCAATTCTTTTTAAAAAAACGGAAAAAGACAAGAATATAGATGTTGTTGAAATTTTCGCGTATGACAATAAAAAGGATATAGGGAATGGTTATACCTATGGGAAAATTTTATGGTCTCCTGAAGGAGGAATAGGAAAAGTAACTTCCAAAATAGCAATAATGAATATTCGAGATAATTATAAAACAGAAGTAAATATAAAAGCTATAGTAGGTAATCTAAAAATTAATGAAATGCCTACAGAAAAGGAATTAAATATATATTATGAAATAATGTCTGAGAAATATTACGATATGCAAGAGGAAGAGTTCTTACCTGCTATTATGAGAAAATATAATATTAAAACAGAAAAAGAACTTAATGATATCTTTATAAAAGTTCTTGCTACAAAAATGTAAAAAAACAACTTTTTCTTAAGAATATTATTCCCTAGGGTAGATTAATTGAAAACTTAAGATAAACAGGTAAATGATCCGATAACTTTCGGGCATTGGTTAGGTTTTCGCAAAGGGTTACAAAGTCTAATACCCCACTTTCTATTCTAACAATTTCCTTAGAATAAAAAATATTATCTATAGCGTTGTTTAGATAGTAGTTTTTGTGGCACCCTTTTTTTAGGGTAGTCTTTTTCTCGGAGACCGCGGGAGCATAACCGTGATTTTTTAGAGCATTGAAAACACTATCTTTCTCATTAATATTAAAGTCGCCCGCCAAAATAATGGGTTCTTTAAATTCTTTTGTAATGTACTTGGTTAGTGCCTTAATTTCGGCTTCGGGGTTTTTATTAAAAGGCCTAGAATGAAAATTTAATACAGAGAATTTTTGGTTAGCAACATAAAAATCTAACAGGAATGGTTCTCTATATATATCTTCTTTTAAATTGCTTAATAGGGTTCCTCTATTTTTTATTTTTATATGTTTTGTTTTCCAAATAAATGCATAGCGTTCGGTTGCGTATTTTGGACTTTGCGTTGGGTTGCTAATTACATAATCCCAAGCATTCCCTTTTCTATTTAAAATATCGGTAAGTTTTGCCACAGCTTGGGCACCACCGTAACCAGAAACTACTTCCTGGATTGCAATAATATCGGCTTCTTTAATAATACTTGCAATTTGTTCTAGTTCGGAACTATTTTTTGTTTTTCCAAAGTCTTGTATGTTCCATGATATTAATTGGATATTTTCGGCCTGTGAGAACAAACAATATTGAAAAAACAGTAGGGAGACGAGAAGGAGCTTTTTTAGCATTAGGCGATTTTTTTAACGATGCTAAATTAAAAGTATTTAATCGTGATTTTGTTACGGATTTCTGTAACAATAGGTTTAAAAGTAGAAAGCCCTTAGTTTTTGGAAGAATTTTTTGTCTTGTAAATATTTTTAACACAAAAAAATCATAAGTGTATGTTTATAGGTGAGTAACTATTTTTAGGGGTAAATTTATTATAAGATAATAAACTAGAGCTATTCTTAGGTCTTATATTTTAGTAAAGCAATAGTTTAAAAAGGAT
>NZ_JADGES010000116.1 GCF_016744255.1 Maribacter sp. | reverse complement strand
TTCTATGCCACCGCAACAGATACCAATATATTACCAATAACTACAATTCTTGTGGATGGAGAAGACTATTTTATTTCCAATACAGATTTAAATAATAATTGCGAAGGGTCAGATAGGGTTCAAGTAATTACTACTCTTACCAACCCATCTATACCAGTGGCTTCGATAACAAACCCTACATTTTGCGAAGCAGAACACCCAAGTTTAAATGATTTATCCACAAGTGTATTCAATACTGGATCCATTGCTTGGTATGATGCCTTAACAGGAGAAAACCTATTAGACAACAATACCTCTTTACAAGATGGAATCAGCTACTTTGCAAGTACAAATTCAGCTGAAGGGTGCCATGGAACGGAACGTTTAGAAATTACTCCAACTATTTATAATTTAGAACCAGCATCTATTGAATTTACCACCTTATCCTTATGTGGACTAGATAACCCTACAATACAAAGTTTACAGGTTTTAGAAAATGTAAATGATTATGATATTCAATGGTATGACACTCCCGAAAATGGAGCACCATTAGGTTCTTCTGATCCATTAATTTCTGACACCACATATTACGCAGAAAGTTACAACCCAATAACAGGATGTAGAAATCCACAAAGAATTGCTGTTACTATTGATTTAACAAATTGTGACCCTGAACAGTATGGATACTTTATTCCAGACGGATTCTCGCCTAATGGAGATGGCAGAAATGACTCCTATTTTGTTCCTAACATTGAAATTATATTCCCAGACTTTACTATGGAAATAGTAAACAGATATGGCAGTACAATGTTCATTGGCGACAAAAACAACCCTGCTTGGGATGGATCTAATAATGGAAATAGTACTGCTCCAAACGGAGTATACTTTTACATTATAAATTATAACAAAGAAGGCTTTAAACCTTTACAAGGAAGACTATACCTAAACAGATAAACCATACCAACTATCCATTTTAATAAAGATATAATGAAAAAAACATATTTATATTTTCTATTTATACTGTTTGCACATTCTATGTATGTGCAGGGGCAACAAGACCCTCAATACACCCAGTATATGTATAATATGAGCGTAATAAACCCCGCTTACACTACAAATAACTTAAGTGTAATTAATTTTGGAACACTCTACAGAAGCCAGTGGGCATCTGCCGTAGGAGCACCAAAAACCTTAACCTTTTTTGCTCATGCAGCAATTACAGAAAAGGTAGAAGCTGGCATCTCTTTTATCTCCGATGATATAGGCGATGGGGTTCTTAAAGAAAATAATATCTACGCAGATTTTGCTTATAGCTTAAAACTAGATGATAAAAGTAGGTTAGCACTTGGTTTAAAAGCCGGTATTACAAGCTTCGAAACCAATTTTAATGGATTTCAATATCCGGAATTACAAGACGATTTTGCTTTTAATGAAAATCAAAATACTTCATTCCCTAATATTGGTATTGGCGCTTTTTATCACAGAGATAAGTTTTACGCAGGTTTATCTGTTCCAAACTTATTAAGTTCTACTCATTTAGATAATCAAAATGGCGTTAGTACTAAAGGTTCTGAAAACATGCATGTTTTTGCAACAGCAGGCTATGTCTATGATTTAAATAGTACTATAAAACTGAAACCATCTATGTTAGCTAAAATGGTAAAGGGATCTCCGATTTCTTTTGATGCATCACTTAACGCATTAATCAATAACACCTTTGAAGCTGGTGTATCTTATAGATTAGATGACTCTGTTAACGCCATGTTTAATATGAAAATTCTACCTGGTTTAAAAGCTGGCTATGCATACGATTATACATTATCTAACCTTAGTGACTTTAGCTCTGGATCGCACGAAATTTTTATTCTATTTGATTTAGACTTATTAGGTCTACAAAGAGGATATGATAAATCCCCAAGATTTTATTAAAACACACCATGAAAAAAACAATTCTATTTATACTATTCATAGGGCTAATGCAGCAGTACGCATTTGCGCAAGAAGAATTACAACGTGCTAACACATATTTTGGAAGAGCTTTCTACGGAGATGCAATTCCATTGTATGAAGAAATAGCAAAAACTAACAAAAGCTCTAAAGTTGTAAAAAACCTAGCAGACAGTTATTATAACACCTACCAGCTTCCCAAAGCTGCTAAATGGTATTCTTACTTAACTTCTGTTTATCGAGAAAACTTAGATGAAAGTTATTTTTTTAAATATAGTCAAACGTTAAAAGCTGTTGGCGAATATGCAGAAGCAACCGAAGTTCTAATGGATTATTACAACAGTCAGAATAATCAAGAAAAGGTAGCTGAACTTAAGGAAGACCTAAGGCATTTAGAGAATGTAGATGCTATTGGCGAACGTTTTAAATTAGAAAACCTTCCTTTAAACACAACAAAATCAGAATTTGGTGCAACCAAAGTAGATAACGATATTTTTTACGCTGCTTCCAAAAAGAAAGCAACTCCAGTATTAAACAAATTATATAGATGGAATAGTGAAAACTATTTAGATATGTACAAACATCCTGTGGATCAAATTACTCTTGGAGATTCTTTAAGTACAAGTCTTTCTTCTAATATTAATACCAAAATGCATGAGGCAACTTTTGCTATTACAAAAGACCGTAAAACAATCTATTTTACACGTAATAATTTCTTAAAAGGAAAAAAGAAAACAGACGGTAAAAAAGTATCGAGATTAAAAATATACAAGGCCCAATGGGTAGATAACAAATGGGAAAACATAGAAGAACTTCCTTTTAATAGTGATGATTTCTCTACGGAACACCCTTCTTTAAATACTAGTGAAACTACGATGTATTTTGCATCGGATATGCCAGGTGGCTTTGGTTCTTTAGATTTATATTCCGTATCTGTTAATGCCAATGGTGAATTTGGAGAACCTAAAAATTTAGGCGCAACCATAAACACAAACAAGAAAGAGCAATTTCCTTTTGTAGACGAATCTAACAACCTTTATTTCTCCTCTAACGGGCATGCAGGTTTTGGCTTATTAGATGTTTTTGTTGCCAAAAAACAAGGGGACTCTTTTAAAAAACCAAACAATATAGGTAAGCCAGTAAATGGTGGCTATGACGATTTTGCATACAACCTAAACACTGGAGAAAATCAAGGCTTTTTTGCATCGAACAGACCAGGTGGTGTAGGTAGTGATGATATCTATAAATTAGAAGAAACAAAACCTTTATTAATTGAAGATTGTTCTCAATTTATTGCAGGTATAATTAAAGATGTAACAACACAAAAACCTATTGCATTTGGGATCGTAGATTTAATAGATGAAAACGGAACTCTTATAGAATCCCAAACTGCTTCGGAAAAAGCTGAATTTAAATTCTCTGTTGCTTGTGAAACTCAGTACACCGTAAAGGGTAGAAAAGCTGGTTATCAAGAAGACTCTAAAAATGTAATCACAAATAAAGAACGTAATAGTATTAAAGATGGTTCTGTTGCCCTTCGATCTAACGCAGATATCGAAAGAGAAAAATCGGAGAAACTTCAAAAAGAAAAAGAAGAAGAGGTTAGAAAAGCCAAACTAGTTAAAGAAGAGCGTATTAAAGAAGAAAAACGTGCTAAAGAAGAGGCTAAAAAGGCTAAAGAGCTAGAAAAGAAACGTAAAGAAGAGGCTAAAATAAAAGCCGAAAAAGAACGTAAAGAACGTATTGAAAAGGCCATAGAAAATGAGCCAACAGTTGTAAGGCAAGGGAAGCGAATTGTTATAAAAACAGAGCCAAAATTACATTTTGATTACGACTTGTGGTACATACGTTTAGAAGCCAAAGAAACTTTAGATAAAATAATCACAATACTTAAAAATAATCCTGGTATTCAATTAGAAATTGGAACGCATACAGATATTAGAGGTAATGATGATTATAACAAAAAACTTTCTCAAAAACGTTCTAATTCTGTATTAGAATATTTAATAAGACAAGGGGTTTCTAAAAAACGTCTTTCTGCAAAAGGCTATGGTGAAAGTAAACCATTCATAAAATGCGAAACAGAAGAATCTTGTACAGAACAACAACATGAAACAAACCGTAGGTGCGAATTTGTTATTGTAGATTGGAAATAATAACTCTCCATAAATGATACAAAACTCCCATAAAAACGATATGTTTTTATGGGAGTTTTTAGTTGAAATCACTAAAACATAACGATAACTAACTCTAAAGACTACTTTACTCATTTAAACTTGTATTCATAACTATTAGAGTTCATATTTGTTATGTAAATTTATACAGATGAAAAATACGATAACCATACTCACCTTAATTTTCTTTGCCCAAATGACACAAGCTCAAAAACCAGACGACTCTTTTGAGGTGCTCTGGAAAAAAGTGGAACAATTAGAAAAGGAAGCCTTAACAAAATCTGCTTTGGATGTTGTTACTTCTATTTCAAAAAAAGCTAGCAAAGAAAATAATACTTCCCAGAAACTTAAAGCATTACTCTACGCTTCTAAATATGCTATGACTTTGGAAGAAGATGCACAACTTAAAATCATCTCAAATTTCAATGCAGAGATAGCAAAAGCTACATTTCCTACTAAAAATGTATTAGAAAGTTATTTGGCTAATTTATACTGGCAGTATTTTCAACAAAATAGATATCAATTTTACAACAGAACACATACCGAAACTAAAGTAGATTCTAAAGATTTTAGAACTTGGGATTTAACCACTCTCTTTAATGAAATTAACTTGCACTTTTCTAATTCTTTAGAAAACCCTAGAGGGTTACAAAAAATAGCTATTTCTGAGTTTTCACCTATTCTTTATCAACAAGAAAATTCCGAGATATACAGGCCTACTTTATTTGATATTCTAGCGCATACCGCATTAGGTTTTTATAAAACAAATGAAAATAGCATAACCAGACCTGCAGATAAATTTGAAATTAAAGAAGATAATTTTTTATGTGATGCTTCTATTTTTGTTTCTGAAAAAATAGAAACTAAAGACAGTACATCTCTGGAAGCAAAAGCACTAATAATATACCAACAATTATTATCCTTTCATATAAACGATAAAACTTTAGATGCTTTTACACCCGTAGATATAGATCGATTAAAATATGTACACAGCAACTCCGTCTTAAAAAATAAAGACGTTACCTATTTACATACGCTACAAAACAATGTAGAAACCTATAAAAAAGATAAGGTATCTACACTTTACACTTATGAAATCGCAAGCCTATATCAACAATGGGGTCACTCGTATAACCCTACAGCAGATAACAGTAATCAATGGAAATTCAAGGAAGCTCTTGCTTTATGCGAGGAAGCTATTAGCCGTTTTCCTAAAAGTTATGGAGCAGAGAAATGTAAGTCTATAAAATCTTCCATTTTAGATAAAAACATTCAAATAACTACGGAAAAATATTTACCAACAAATACCCCTTCTAAAGTATTGGTTCGCTATAAAAATCATCAAAATTTAGCCCTTTCTGCTATCCAAATAACTAAATCACAATTAAAAAAATTAAATGAAATATACCCAGAAAAGAAACAGCTAGCATTTATAAAGACTCTAAAGGTTCTCCAACAATGGAATGCAACCTTAAAAAATGAAGGTGACTTCCAAACGCATAGTACCGAGGTTTTAATTCCTGAATTAGAGTATGGACACTATTTAATATTTGTAGAATCTAAAGATGATGGACGCTCTTTTGCATTTAGTCCCATACAAATCACCAATTTAGCTTTAGTAGAAACAAGAACTCCAGATTCTTATAAATACCAAATAATAGACAGAACTAATGGAGAACCAAAAGCTAATGTTACTTTAAAATTTACCTATCGTGTTAATTATGATGGCCCTAAATTATCGAAGACTTTAAAAACAGATACTAATGGTTCTGTAGAAATCCCTCTTTCTAGTCAAAGGTGGAATGATGTTTATATACAAGCGAAAAACACCAATGACAAAGCATTTTTTGGAGAATTTTACATTAACCAAAAACAGGATCGAAACGCTCCAACAATAACAAATTCTTGCTTTCTTTTTACAGATAGAAGCATCTATAGACCTGGACAACCTCTATACTTTAAAGGTATTGCAATCAGCAAAGAAAAAGAAACTTCTACCCTACTAGCAAATACTAATGTACTTGTTTCTCTTAGAGATGCTAATTATCAAGAAGTAAAAACATTAAGCTTTAAAACGAACGAGTTTGGTTCTTTTTCTGGAGAGTTTATTTTACCAAGTAACGGACTTACAGGTAACTTTTCTATCTACGCTAATTCTTCTAAAATTAACCTAAATGGTTCTACAAATTTCTCGGTAGAAGAATACAAAAGACCAAAATTTGAAACTTCTTTTAATCCCATTACAGAGACATATAAAGTCAATGACAGTATTACAGTAACAGGTAAAGCAATTGCGTATGCTGGCAGTACTATTACAAATGCAAAAGTAAGTTACCGCATAAAAAGAGTAGTTTACTTTCCTAGATGGTATTATTGGCATTACAGCTCCTATAGAAATATAGAGCCACAAGAAATTGCACATGGCGAGGTAACAACGAATGATAGTGGATTGTATGATATTACTTTTAAAGCAATCCCTGATAACGCTTTAAACAAAGAAGATTTACCCACGTTTAGCTATGAAGTTACTGCTGACGTAACCGATATTAATGGAGAAACACATAGCACCTCAACCATTGTACAAGTGGGTTACCATTCTTTAACCGCCAGTATTAATGTGGCTAATCTATTAGATAAAGAAAAGAAAGAGAATTCTATACACGTATATACACAAAACCTTAATGGCTCTTTTGTTCCTGCAAAAGGGAATATAAAAATCTTTAAACTTAAGGCTCCTAATTATGTGTTAAGACAAAGGCCATGGACAGCACCCGATTATAATACATGGAATAAAAAAGAGTTTAAAAAGCTTTTTCCACATGAAAGTTACGCCAACGAACATAGTTCGGGTACTTGGGAAAAAGGAGAAATGGTTTGGGAAAATAATTTCAATACCGAAGAAACAACCGAACTTAAGTTAAATGCGATTAATAACTGGGAATCTGGTAAATATGTGATTGAGTTAGAAACCAAAGATAAATTTGGAAACCTGGTAAAGGATGTTGCTAAAACTACCCTATTTAGTACCAAGGATAAAAAGTTAGCGGACAATCAACTTTTTTATATTAAAACGGATAAGTCTTCTTATGGCCTTGGTGATAAAGTAAAACTAACGCTCTTTTCTAATGTGGAAGATATAGCAGTGACCTTATACATTGAGAAAAACAAACAAATTACCGATACTCAAATTATACATTTAAAAGGAACTAGTAAAACCATTACCATTCCTGTAGAGAAAGAGGATTTAGGAGGATTCTCCATTAGTTATAGTTTTGCTGCTTACAATTCATTTATTAGTAACAGTGTTCGTATTTATGTTCCTTATCCTAAGAAAGATTTAGAAATTGAAACGGTAACTTTTAGAGATAAATTACAACCAGGAACAGAGGAAACTTGGTCTTTTAAAGTAAAAGGAGCTAAAGGAGAAAAGGTTTCTGCGGAATTGCTAGCAAGTATGTATGATGCTTCTTTAGACTCCTTTAGAGGTCATAATTGGAGTTTTTACCCCAATTCCCAACCCTATTATTATTCCCAGTGTAGTATAAATGGACGCAATAATTTTAATACCGGCTATTTTACAACGTACAATTTATTTGACAATGGGTATAGTTACGCAGGACGCTATTATGATACCTTCCAATGGTTTGGATTGCAGTTTGGATATGCCAATTATAGTAGAAGTATGCGAATGGTAAAAAGTAGTAACGCTCCTATGGCTGCTATGGAAGTTATGGAAAGTTCTGAAGCCGAATTAGATGACGCTGGTCCAGAGGGTGCTCCAATAGTGGAAAAGAAAGTAGCCCAAACCGGAAATGCAACTAAAAACAAAGAAGTACTAGATGCTACTACCAAAAAAGAAGAGCCTGTTGCTATTCGTAAAAACCTACAAGAAATTGCCTTTTTCTTTCCACATTTACAAACGGATAGAGAAGGCAATGTAACTTTTAGTTTTACTACTCCAGAGGCTTTAACCAAATGGAAATTTCAATTATTAGCACATTCTAAAACACTAGAAAGCACTTCCATTACCTTGCAAACCGTAACCCAAAAAGAACTTATGGTTACTCCTAATGCACCTCGTTTTTTAAGGGAAGGTGATGACATTATTATAAGCAGCAAAATTGCTAATCTTACGGATAAGGCATTAACTGGTATTGCAGAACTAAAACTAACAGATGTAATAACTGGGAAATATATTTCGGAAAAACTAATCGCTGTTAAAAGCAAACAAGCATTCACTGTAGATTCTCTAAACAATACTCAAGTATCATGGAAACTTCATATTCCGGAAGGTTTGCAAGGAGTACAATACACCGTAATCGCAAAAGCTGGGGACTTTAGTGATGGAGAACAAAATGTACTTCCTGTTCTAAGTAATCGTATGTTGGTTACGGAAACCCTACCAATGTGGATTCGTAGTAATACCACCAAGAAATTTAGTTTAGATAAGCTTAGAGACAATACATCTACCTCATTAAAACATCACAAGCTTACTTTAGAGATTACGAGTAATCCTGCCTGGTATGCCGTACAAGCATTACCATATCTAATAGAATACCCGTATGAATGCAACGAACAGACTTTTTCTAGGTATTATGCGAATGCTTTAGCCAGCCATATAGCGAATAGCAATCCTAGAATTCAAGAGGTATTTAAACAATGGGCAAGTTCCGATGCTTTAGTTAGTAATCTAGAGAAAAACCAAGAATTAAAATCTCTACTAATTCAAGAAACACCTTGGCTTAGAGATGCACAATCAGAGACGGAACAGAAAAAACGAATTGCCCTATTGTTCAACCTCAACAAAATGCAAAATGAGCAAGCAACTGCCCTCCTAAAACTACAACAGAACCAAATGTCTTCTGGTGCTTGGTCTTGGTTTAAGGGTGGTCGTGAAAACCGATTTATAACCCAGCATATTATTTCTGGATTAGGACACTTAAAGCAATTACAAGTAACAGAGAATAATAAAGAAGTTAGTGCTATGCTAAAAAAGGCAATCGCCTTTTTAGACAGAGAATTTGTTAAAGAATATGAGTACATGAAAAAACATGCAACTAGTTTAAATAATAACCATTTAACGAGTACACAAATTCATTACTTATACATGCGAAGCTTTTTCTCCGAACACAAAACATCGAAGAAAGTATCCGAAATTAGTAAATACTACCTTGGGCAAGCTAAAAAGTATTGGAAAGCCAATAGCTTATATAGAAAAGGGATGTTGGCTTTAATTAGCTTTAGAGCTAAAGAAGAAACTACAGCCAATAAAATTCTAAGGTCTTTAAAAGAGAATAGCATAACTTCGGATGAATTAGGAATGTATTGGAAAGAAAATACCAATTCTTGGCACTGGTACCAAGCTCCTATAGAAACGCAAGCCTTACTTATTGAAGCTTTTTCAGAGATAGAAAATGACGTTGCTACCATTGATAACCTTAAAATTTGGCTATTAAAAAACAAACAAACCAATCAATGGAAAACTACCAAAGCAACTACAGAAGCTGTATATGCTTTATTGCTTCAAGGAAGCGATTGGCTTTCCGTATCGGAATCTGTTGCCGTATTAATTGGTGGTAAGCAGATAGATGCTGAGAAATTAAAAACGGTAAAAACAGAAGCAGGAACAGGCTATTACAAAACTACCTGGAATGCCAATGAAATAAATACCTCTTTAAGCCAAGTAAGTCTTACCAAGAAAGGGGATGGTATTGCATGGGGTGCTTTATACTGGCAATATTTCGAGGATTTAGATAAAATTACTTCGGCAGAAACTCCGTTAAAACTAAAGAAGAAACTTTTTCTAAAGAAGAATACAGAAACAGGAGAACAACTATCCGAAATCATAGCTAACACCAATGTAAAAGT
>NZ_JADGES010000115.1 GCF_016744255.1 Maribacter sp. | reverse complement strand
GGTCCTCTTCCGCATCGAAAATTCTAACTTTTCTTAACTTCCATTTTTTGATTTTGAATTTTTAAATCAATTGTCTTTAGTAGATAATAAACTATTCAATCGTTCAATAATTTTGACTGTAACAACAGGTGCTTCGTCCAATATAGATTCCCCCACAATTGCATCAACATCATCCATTTTATAAGAACCTTCTCCAGAGGTTGTGAGCACAACTATTTTATCCTTATCTATTTTGGTTCTATTTATGAATGATTTCACGGAAACTGGTGGTTTCCAGTTCTCCCAAGTGTGGATAATTACAAGAGCATCGAAGTCTTTTGGATTAATGCCATGCAATTCTTCAACATCGATAACTTGAATATAAATGGAATCTGACTTAAAATGACTCACGATTCTACTAGTTACTTCATCTTTAAAGTCACTCCCTTGCGTAGCAATCAACAGCTTGTTTTCAAAGTTGGCCTCATTAATGGCATAAGGTACGGCAACATCCATGGAGTACCGATTTTGATACCAAAGAAGAAATAAGAAAAAGGCGACCATTACGCCAAAAAATACAAACAAAATTTTTTTAAAACCTTTCATAACACTTCAATTTTATGTGTTCGCAAATGATGCTTTAAGAACTCTTTCAAATCATCACGATACTCCCGACATCTACATCTAAATCAGGATATAGAGAAGATGATATAGCATGTTTATCGTTCATGGCATTCATTTACGGTTTTCGATTATAAATGTAGTCTCCAGGCATAGGAATGAAAATGATTAAAATCATAAGCAAGAAAAATTTTGGATGAGGCCTATATGGCAATTTTTAAAAACCCTGACACCTACCCTTTGGTTTCTCCCTATGATTTGGAAACAAGATTAGAGAGGATTCACAATCTATCCCATATTATTTACGCCAATTATGAAATTTATGATGTATAGAAGAGTTTAATCCATAAACATGCTATTGCCCTAGGTTATTTCGAGAATAAGAAATGTATTCGTGTATTTGGCAACGATATGGCGTTTAAAGACTAGCTTATAATCCGCCCATCTTCCATCTGAATAATTCGATCGGTACGTTTGGCGAAATCCTCGTCATGAGTTACGACCAAGAGCGATAGGCCTTCTTCTTCCTTCAAACGTTTGAATATATTAAATACATTTTCCGAATTGTGGCTATCCAAATTTCCAGTTGGCTCGTCGCACATCAATATAGATGGATTGTTAATCAAGGCACGTGCTATGGCGACCCTCTGTTTTTCGCCACCTGAAATTCTGGACGCACGTTGATTGGCCAAATGCCCAATATGCAACATTTCAAGCTTTTCCATCGCACCATATTCAATCTCTACATGGGATTTTTCTGCCAGTTTTTTTGCGGGAAGCATCACGTTTTCCAGTACGCTGAACTCTGAAAGCAAATAATGAAATTGGAACACAAAACCAATATGTTTATTACGGATGGTTGAAAGTTCTTCATGGGGTTTTCCCGTTACCAGTTGACCATTAAGATACAACTCGCCCGTATAATCGGTATCCATGGTGGAAAGTATATACAGTAAAGTAGATTTTCCCGAACCCGATTTTCCCATAATGGAAGTAAATTCTCCTTTCTTTATTCTAAACGAAATATCCTTGAGCACATGAAAATCGTTCGGTTTGCGAAAATGTTTGTTGATGTTTTTGGTTTCGAGAACTAGTTTCATTGCTTTTTCTTTATGTTCCACGAATAATACGAACGGGGTCTATTCGCTTTGCTTTGTTCGAGGGTAACCAACCAGCAACAAAAGTGGACAGCAGCGCAAACGTAATTCCAATAACGTAATAGGCTATATTATAACTAATAGGATAAGTGGTGATTGTTGGCAGGGCTTCTGTCTCGAAAGCGACATTATCTATGAGTCTTGAAAGTCCATACCCAATAATCAAACCGAGAATTCCCCCAATTGCACCGATTATCATCGCTTGGCTCATAAAAATCAATTGTACGTCACGACCCGAAAATCCAGTTGCTTTGAGAATAGCGATGTCCTTCATTTTTTCATAAATGAGCATGTTTAGAATATTGTATATTCCGAATCCGGCTACAATTAATAAGGTTATAGACACCGCATAGGTAATCAAATTTCTAATGTTGGAACCTGTTTCGAATTGAGCATTGGCCTGATTTATATCCGTTGCAGTAACCTTAAACTGACTAGCTAGATTTTGTGCTATGGTCGGTGCCTTTTCGATAGCAAAGAGTTTTATATTAATATCTGTAATGTAATTCTGTGCCTCGCCCAAAATACGCTGTACGGTCTTTAGATTTGCAAAACTTTGAATATTATCAATATCCGCAATGCCACTTTGATAGATACCCACTATTTTTAATGGAAAGACGTCTCCTCGAACCGTACTTATCTGTACCCTATCCCCTACTGTTAAAGACATCTTAGCGGCTAGGCCAGAACCCAAAAGTATACCGTTTTCTGCATTTTTAAGAGCCTCAGGGCTTCCTCCAATAATATAGTCACGCATATTGGAAATCCTGGTTTCCTCCATAATATCTATCCCTACCAGATTTCCGCCCAATTCAATAGAACCTGACAGGTAAAAAATTTGTGTACGGAGCTGCGGAGTGGCGCCTTTTACTTTTTTATTATTTTTTAAATAATTTAAAATAGGTAGCGCATTATGTATTTTCTTTTGGCTCTGCTTTGGTTTTATGGAATGCACAATATGTACCGAATTTTTAAATTCATCATACAGCGATATAGGTTGCTGCTCGGTAGGTTTAATTTCGTTATATAAATGTATATGGGGCGTTTGATTTAAAATCAGACTGTCTAACATTTCATTAAGCCCAGTCATAAAGCTTACCAAGGTGATGTAAGCACCTATACCAAAAGTTACTCCAAGAGCAGCCGTTACTGTAGACTTCATCTTGGTCATCAAATGGGTCTTGGCAATGTTCAGTATAACCTTCCAATTAATCATTCTTCGGGTTTTAAAAGTTCTGTATGTTCGTCAATACCCTCCAATATTTCTACAATATCTAAATTTTGAAGGCCTACAATAACTTCCTCAACACCATTAGCAGTACGTACTTTGTTCCCCTTAAATAAATATGTTTTGGGAATAGTAAGAACGTTTTCCTTTTCGGCGATAATGATATTTCCTTCCCCAGCCAAACCTGGGTATAAGGTTTTCGGTGGCTTGTTAAAAATCGCCTCGATAGTAAAGGTCTGTGAACGTTCATCTTTACGAGGATAGATTTTAGCGACTTGTGCAGTAAAGACTTCCGATGGATAGGCATCTAAGGTAACTAGAGCCTTTTGGCCAACTACGAGTTTTACTATATCTACTTCATCGACAAGCATTTCAATTAAAAAAACAGAAGCGCTTCCTACCGCTGCCAAAGGTTCCATGGTACTCACGATTTCTCCCGGTTCTTTCAGAAGTGCATACACCTTTCCATTGATTTTACTAGCCACGGTAAAATCTTTAGTGTTGATTTGGGAGTATTCATAATTGTTACGTGCCTGCTGTACTTGAGTCTGTAATTCATTTTTTGTTCGTGCGTATCTGCTTTTGAGAAGATTCAAATTATTTCGAGAAAGTTCATAGGCTAACTTACGGTTATCGAATTCTACCTTGGAACCTATCTGTTGTTCCCATAGCCGCTTCTGCCGAAAAAAGTTGACTGAATCATTTTTAAAGGTTAAGGATGCCGCTTGTATCTCGTCTTCCAGGCTTTTCAATATTGCAGAATTTCCACTATAATTTTCACGTGCCAGCTGCAAGGCTAATTTTGCATTTTCGGTATTGAGTTTAGGTGCCTTGTTGATAATCTGTAGTAAAGACACTCCCTTTTGTACCACATCGCCCTCCTCCACCAAATTACGGTCTAAAATTCCCCCTACGGCTGCATATACTTGATATAGGCTGTCTGGCTGAATGGTCGCCGAAGCATATACTGATTCTGTCAGCCGTGTTTTTTGTGGAAGGATTTTTTCCTGTTGTTCTCCACAGGAATATAGTAGAAGATAAAAGACTGTAATAACTAAATAGCGCATAAAATTTTCAATTACCTATGTTCAAATTAAGCAAATTTATATTCTAAGAATATGAGGAAAGTCATACACCTAAATATTACATTAAAAATTACACCTTACCTGATGCAAATCATTTCACAACACGCTGGTTTTTAATTACTTTAGGCTTCATAGCAAATATAATGAGAACACTACTGCTTTATTTTACATTGCTCATTTCAATAGTAACAATTAGTACACACGAACCAGAAAAAGATATATACGCATTAAGATTAATAAAAGAAGACTAAATGCAAAATACAGATATATTTAAGGATAGAATCGATGCCGGTATTCAATTAGCCAAAAGATTACGACACTTTAAGAAAGAAGATGTTGTGGTATTAGCCATACCCCGCGGAGGTTTGCCGTTAGGCGTAATTGTAGCAAAAGAATTGAACGCACCGTTAGATGTTGTTCTTTCCAAAAAAATAGGACATCCGTATAACAGGGAATATGCAATAGGTGCGGTGAATCTAGAAAATCGTATTCTCACCAACGCCATTGGGGTAACCAAAAGCTATATTGAAGAAGAAACTACCGCCATTCGCAAAAAGTTAAAAGAGCGGCATCAACAATATCATAAGAATAGACCCGAATATAGTTTAAGCGGAAAAACAGCAATCATCATCGATGACGGCATGGCTACTGGGAATACAATTTTAGCTACAGTACCATTATTACTTCAACAAAAAGCAAAACAAATAATTGTGGCCGTACCTGTAGCATCGTTATCAGCTATTCGTACTTTAGAAAAAGTACCAGAGGTAAAGAAAATAGTTTGTATAAAAACACCTAGGGACTTTAAGTCCGTCGGACAATTTTATACGAATTTCCCTCAAGTGACCGATCAAGAGGCTATTCAATACTTGGAAGAAATGAACAAAAAAGAGTAACGGTTGTTTAAACCCTTAAATACCAAATACTAGTGAACCCATATAATATCTGTCTTCCTTTTTTTCTACCTTAAAACCTTGTTCAACAACGGCTTTTATTTTATTGTCGAAGTTATCGAACCACTTACCATAAAGCTGGGCAACCAATCTATGTTCCGTGAGTTCTTCAATGTACATGGCACAAAAAATAGTATGCTGCGCATGGGTCAATGCCAGAACTTTAGTCAAAAAATCTACTAATAATCCTTTATAACCCTTTGCGCTAGCATATACCTTTATGGTATAATCTGACTGGCTTGATGCGCTGCAGCCCCCTTTTTTCAATTCGTGTGCCATACCCCGCAGACTTTTTTTGAAAATATTTTCTAGCGAATTTGCGACTACCGTAATTTGTATATCCGTACGAGGTGGAATTATAGCCAATGGCATCCTGTGTTTACTGCCCGTCTCATCGGGCAATGTGTGAGTGTCCATAATCTTTGTTTTTAAATTGTTTATTTATATTCTTTTCCAAAGAAAATTTTAAAGAAAAATAATCCCTATTCTTATAATTTACGCCAGTGATGCAATACCAAAACTTACCTTGGTAGTCACACGGTATTGTGCAATTTTATTATTGCTTACGGTTACCTGCATGTCTTTTATATAGACGGACTTAATGTTCTTAACAGACTTGGATGCTTCCTTGATTACATTCTGAACAGCATCCTCAAAACTTTGTGTTGAGTTACCCATAATTTCTATGACTTTTAGTACTGACATGTTTTTTATACTTTATATATTAACAATTCTATTATAATAAGGTGAAATCGAGTTAACTAAAATGATCTGTATCAGTCCTCGGGTTTTAAATGGTGTAACCAATTTTCTATTTCTCGTAACTGACCTATGTCATATGCGATGCCCTGTGCAAGAATTAGTTTTGAGAAAATCACAAGAAACAGGCCATGAGAAGAAATTTAAACCAAAAAGAAGGTGTTGAGCTTTTGACTAACAACTATATAGGTCATTTAGGATATCTCTCTGGCTCCTTCCCTCATGTAGTACCCATTACTTATTACTACGATGAGGCTACCCATACGATTACCAGTTACTCATCAGAAGGTCATAAAATAGATGCTATGCGAAAAAATCCATTGGTATCCCTATGTGTTGATGAGATTAACTCGGTAGCCAATTGGCAATCGGTCTTGGTCCACGGTACTTTTGAAGAACTTTCAGGTATTAACGCAAAACATATGCTTAGGCTATTTTCAGATGGTATAAAAACCATCATAAATAAGACACCTAAAAAAAACACTCAATTCATAAGTGAATTTTCTGCCAAGATTGAAAAGGGAAAAACGCCATTGGTATTCCGTATTAAAATCGATGATATTACAGGTAAGAAAAGGGAGTCATAATAAAGGTTTTCAATGACCTATATCATTTATAATAGAACGGTTTGTTCATTTCTTTGTAATTGAAATAACTGGTCCAAAGACCAAAAATAAATAAAATAGAAAAATGAAAAATCCTATCATAATCAGTATAACTCTTTTAGTGTTATTGGGTTCTTGTGTTAGTCAAAAAAAATACACTTCAGCGCAAGACAGGGCAAGTCTTTGTGAAACAAATCTAAGAACTAGCGAAAACCAACGCACCGTAATTGAAGGCGATTTGGCAAACGAGAAAAATAGAACCAAATCATTGGAACAGCAGATAGATTACTTCAAAAGCACGAATACCGATTTGTTGGCTCGACTATCTGATCTTTCCATAGTGAGCAAGTCTGGTGCGGAGAGTATCAAAAAATCGTTAGAAGCATTGAACGAGCAGAATAAATACATCAAGGACCTAACCACATCAATGCAACGAAAAGATTCGATTAATTTGGTTTTGGTCATGAACCTCAAAAGATCTTTGGATGTTTTCGAGGACGAGGATATCAACATCGAGGTAAAGAAAGGGGTCGTTTACGTCTCCATATCAGATCGCATGTTATTCAAATCAGGTAGCTTTAAAATCAGTAATCGAGCGGAAGAGGTAATTGGTAAAATATCCAAAATTGTAAACGATCATAAAGAACTTGATATTTTAGTCGAAGGCCATACGGACAACGTTCCTATTCTGACGGAATGTATGACTGACAATTGGGATTTGAGTGCCAAGAGGGCCACTTCTATCGTTCGATTGATGCAGACCAAATTTGGTGTTCAACCGGAAAGACTCACTGCTGGAGGGCGATCCGAATATATTCCAAAGGAATCCAATGAAACCAGTAAAGGAAGAGCGATCAATCGTAGAACAGAAATCATCATCTTGCCCGAGTTAGATCAATTTTTTCAGCTTTTGGAGCCTCCTACAGCCGATACAGGAAACTAAATTCCATATCGCATATCTAGATGAATAAGATTATCGCGCTTACCATAAATCTGGTCGTTCATAAAAACACAACAATATCAAGCCTGGTAGCAAACCGTAAATTACGGTGCACCCAACCTGTCTATTATCCAAGCGGTGGCGGAATCAACGTTTCTAAGGCTATCAAAAATTTGGGAGGCACTTCAATCGTCATCCATTTCACAGGAGGATGCACAGGAAAGAGTCTTTATCGTATAAAATAAAGGGGGTGACCATGTCATTAACCAACAAGACAATATCAAAAAAAAATATGCATCATAGCCAGATTATTAATTCCCGCTTCTACTCTTCTTAACAGTCCGATTACTCCTTCCCCTATTCAGATTGTTTTCATCGTGATAGCGTCTAATACTGTCATCATTATAATTGCGGATACGCTCGTACCGAGAACGTCTTAAATCGACATTTCGATACTGGGGTGGCAATGCACTTCTTCTCACCCACATCCCACTATCCAAATACAGATAGGTCCGTTCCGAAAGGTCATAATAGATACTGAATTCGGGAAAATAGACATAGCGAACAACTTCTAACCGATTGGGATAGAACCATGGTGGCGGGGTGTTATTTACCCTTGAGGTTATGACTACAGGGCCGCAACTGTCCAAAGAAAACATCAATACTAATAGCAAAATCCATAATTTTTTCTGTACCATAGCGCTATATTTTAAAGATATAAAGGAATAAAATCGATAGCTAAAACAAAATGATTTAGGTCAGCCCTATTTTCCTATATTTAATTACGTTTTTACCCTGATAGAACAACAAAACCAACTATAACAAAACTGGCGACTACAAGTGAATTAAAATTGATGTAACATGGATAATTTATAAGCTCTATCTGTTCATTCCTTTCTGTATTTACTCGATAATCGAGATTTAAATGCTCGGGCTTGCCTCGAAATTTCAAGGTTGTTTTCCTACGAATGCCTCGTGGGCTTACCCCGAGGTAGTTTACTCCCGGATTAAGTGGCATACCTACTGGGAGGAGCTATCGCTTCAATATCCAAAAGCAGAATACTGGTTAGCGTATGGACTATTCTTTGGTAAATAAATTTTTGATAAAAAATAAAGGAGGTTAAGAAATATTCCTTTGTGTTTGGCTGGGATTATTACCCAATAGGTTTATAAATCAATATTTAAAATCATGGGTAATTTATCAAAAATTGCTGTAATACACTTACCTGAAAATCGCCAACTACCGAAAGTTCAATATCCGCATTCATTAGCACCAAACCATAGGCCAAATGAGACAGTTTGCAGTCACTGATGATTTCCTTATGAAAACCACTAAAAATGGGTCTAAAGTTTTTTGCAATATCCATTCCTGAAGATTTACCTACATTAATGGCTCTTACCACTGCATCTGAAATCTGTCTAGGCGTAAGACCTTGGTCCAGTAAATCACTGGCCAAATATTTCATGCGAAGACTATAATAGAAATCCATAAAATTAGCAATACTATCTACAGGTCTATAATAATTTGTAAAAATTGTTATTTCCATATCCATAGTTTTTAGGTTCTTAAATTTGTTTCTTAGAATTTCTTGGCGTATCCAAAAACCATTTTTTTAAATTCCCTAAAATCATTAGTGAATAAATTTATTCGTTCTCCAAGACTACGATGTTTTTCACGGTAGTCCCAGTCAGAAAGTCCTTTTTCATCTTTATATAAACGAGATAGTAGCTTCTCATGCTCCATAATATCGTCTTCCAAATAATCAAAAAGATTTTCATGAATCTTGTCTAAATTCTTTAGCATTTTTCCATATTCAGATGCCTGTTCTTTATTTTTATTAAGCAAATCGGCAAAAAATTTAGTTTCGTCTTTCCAAAAAGCAATTGTTTCTAGCCACTCCTTACTTTCCTGGTGCAGTACATCAAGGGCTGCTCCTAATAATAATGCTGTTTTTGGATTTGAAGTTGTCGTTTTCATAATATGTAATTTTATATCAATTTAAAAAACTGTTTTGTAAGCTATTACAGATGAAATTAAAAAGTATCTGTACTTATGATGAACACAGGAAACTTATGTCGCTTTTTCTTGTGCTTAACCGTATTTTCCTTTGTTAGGTTTGTAGCATATCCCAAAAATGCAAACTTATGCTGAAGTACAAAATGATATAAATCAGTAGCAACTTTCTTAAAAATAAAAAAATAATGATGGAGACTAGTTAGTGTCATTTTATAAGATTCCTTGGTTAGTTAATCTTAATGCCTATAATAGATTAATCAGGGGGTTTTTGTCTTCACGAAAACCTGTACCTAAAAAATGGTAGTTATTGAATATATATTTATTTCTCGGTCGAGGTTGCCCTACTATCAGTGGAAAGCAGCCAAAAATACCATACAAAATCTTATGAATGTAACGAGAGTCGCCAACAATACCGGAGCAAATTATAAAGGTCTTAGAGCGTTCCGAAAACCTAGAATCAAAAGATATTCGAGTGCTGATAGATGGCTATATAATATAGCTTAAGGGAAGAGTGTATTCTACTAAGGAGCCTTTACTGGTTAAAAAACTACTTATAAGCCTATTTATAGTTCGCCATGTACAAAATGATAGTATAGTATTATTCTGAATTTATTTAATCTAAAAAAAACGCTTAAACTGACCTAGGTCATTTTAGACCTGAAAAAAGTGATGTATTTTAGTGGTGCAATTAATGATTAAAAGTTCATTGAAAAAATATCATACATACTTAGTGTTCGTGGGGAGTACTAAGATGTAAGAAAAGAAGAGGTACAGACACCTTTTATACCTTTTGAATCTCGAACGGACGTAGCAATATATTCAAGTAGGAT
>NZ_JADGES010000114.1 GCF_016744255.1 Maribacter sp. | reverse complement strand
AAAAACATCTTAGAAATAAACAACAATCAACAAGGTTAGAAACTAATTTAGTGTAAAGGCTAATCTTTAACTTGTGTAAACCATGTCCCTTAACGAACAGTCAAAAAATCCCATAATTACAATATATGTACCTTATTTTGTGTTTTTGGTGTATATAATATATAGGTGAGACAAAATGCACCATATAAAAAAACGTGATAAGTTACCTCCAAAAAGAGAGAAAGTAGAAACTTTAGAAATACTTAGGCAGCTAAGTAAATCATCTAAGTCTTTAGGAGAATTAAAAGGAATTGCTCAGACAATGTCTAATCAAGAAATGTTAATTAATGCTGTAGTTCTTCAAGCGGCAAAGGATAGTTCTGAAATTGAAAATATTATTACTACTCAAGATAAATTATATAAAGCATTAGCGACCAAAACGAAACAAGGCTCACAAGTAAAAGAAGTAATAAATTACAGAAGAGCTATTTTTTCTGGAAGCGATTTGTTGAAAAAACAAGGTTTTTTAAGATTAAAAGATGTTGAGTTTTTACAAAAAACAATTATCGAAAATAATGCAGGAATCAGAAGTATCCCAGGAACCGTTTTAAAAAACGATAAAACAGGAGAAGTTGTCTATACTCCACAACAGGACAAAGAGCATATACTGGATTTACTAAGTAACTTTTTAGAACATTTTAATCTAAAACAAGAGAGCTTTCCTCCTTTAATAAATTTAGCAATATTACATTATCAATTCGAAAGTATCCATCCATTTTATGACGGAAATGGACGGACGGGACGAATATTAAATATTTTGTATTTAAGTTCATACATAAACGAAAACAAAGCGAACTATTACAGACTTTTGAATAAGGTTAATAAATCTGACGAATGGGAGGAGTATATTTTGTACATCTTAAAAGCAATAGAGGTAATCTCGAACAGAACGATTGATAAAATTAATTCTATTAATAATTTACTATCAGAAACAATAGAAATAGCACAAAAAAAGAACCAAAAATATAGAGAAAAGAACTTATTGAATTGCTTTTTGAACAGCCATATTCAAAAATTGAATATGTAGTCCAAAAATTAAATGTAGAAAGAAAAGTAGCCTCAAGATATTTAAATAGATTAGAGGAAATTGGAATTATTACCTCTAAAAAAGTTGGAAGAGAAAATATTTATGTAAATAAAGAATTAATAGAAATATTAAAAAAGTACTAAACAATACAGGCTTATGGCTTAATCAGAAGATTTGTGTATTTTTATGAAGTCCGCAAAATTTTTTGATTTTTGCTTTAAAAAAGGAAAAGAAAAAAACCAAAAGATTTCGCTATGTACGTGGCGGAAAATTAAACTAGCGTTTGCTCCCGTACTGTTGGTAGTTCAACCGTTAACAGTAACTGGAAACGAATTTCAATATAAAACGAGAAAGCCGAAAACCGAGCAAAATAGGCACTAAACAATCATCATTATGAAAAAAATAACTAATCAATTGACCCTAATTACGATGTTTATAGCGTTCACTTTTATAATACAAAGTTGTAAACAAAAGCAAAAGGAAGAAACGAAAGAAATCGAAAAAGAGATAATCGTTGAATCTCAAAAACCTGAATATTTTTTGCTACGACCAGAAGTGGAAAAGGCTTACGGATATTCGCACGCTGTGAAAATAGGAAACAACATTAAAATTTCTGGAGCAGTAAGTATGGATGACGAAGGTAATCCAATTGCAATAGGAGATTTAGGAAAACAAATGAAAAATTGTTATGCGGATTTGGAAAAAATACTGAAACACTATGGTTGCACATTTGATGACGTAGTTGTGGAAAATGTTTTCACGACCAATATGCCATTGTTTCTTGAAAACGCAGCTTACAGAAATGAAATTTACACTAAACAATTCCCGACAGGTTCTTGGCTTGGAGTAAAGGAATTGGCGATACCAGAATTTATGATTGAAATTGAATTAGAAGTACATAAATCTGAATAAAAGTACGAACGCATAATGCCTATAATTAATGTGGACTTTGGGGTTTTACGCTTAGTTCAAGCGTTGGTAATAATATAAAACAACGGTTAAACTTCAAAAATTATTTAAAATGAAAAAACATATATCTTACAAATTGATATTTCTTGGCCTATTAATGATTGGCTTTAGCTCTTGTGACATAAAACAAAAGGAATCTGAGAAAAATGAAATTTCAAAAATTGAAAATGAAGAGTTATTTAAATCATTGATTTTAAGGCACTTAAACGCTGTAAGAAATAGAGATTCAAATACTTTAAAATCTACGATGTCTCCAAAGGGTAATATGGAATTAATTCAACCAAGTTCTGAAATTGTATATTCTGTTGATGGATTTATGAAATTTCATCAAGAATGGTTTGAAGTACCTAATTGGACAATTAATACAAAAATATTGAGTACTAATATTGGTGACAGATTTGGTGTAGCTACAACAGAATTTTTGTACGAGGAACCTGAAAGAAATGGAAAACCCTATTTTAATAGATTAATTGTTACTTATGCTTTAGAAAAAATAGATAACAATTGGTACATCATTAAAGACCACGCAAGTTCAATTGAAAAAACAAAAAATTAAATACTATTGCCAACAAAGAACTCAGGTATATAGGTATAGAAGTTTTCTGTTTCTTTAGAAGGCATATACGTTATGTATTTTTTAATTTGAAAATAAAGAAGACTACTCTTTCATAGGTGTAACCGTAATATTACGGAATTCTACAGATCCGTGGTCTCCTTGAATTAAAAAGGCGCCATCTTCTAGTTCGTTATTATCCAACGCACCACCAGTCATACCAGGGATTATCTGGTCATTTATAATAGTTTTGCCGTTAGTAACGATGGTTACTCGTCTACCATTTAAGGTAATGTCATACGATTGCCATTTGCCAGCTTTTTTTGCTGCCATTATGTTGGGAGTAAGAAACCCATAAACACCACCAAAATAAATATTAGAAGGTTCTAAGCCTATATTATCTGCTATTTGCACTTCGTATCTACCTCGTAAATAAATACCGCTATTACTTATCTTCAGGATATTTAAATTCTATATGCAATTTAAAGTTCTTGTACTTGGTATTGCTAACTAAATTAATGCCAGATTTTGGACTTTTTAGAATGCCTTTTTCTACCACCCATTGGTTATCTCTATCGGCTGTCCATCCGGTTAAATCTTTACCATTAAAAAGAGCAATAGGTTTTTCCCATTTAGGGTTTTCTATATGTTTTAATTTTGGTGCTCTGGTAGCGGTCCAATTGTATTTTTTTCCATTGCTATAAAGCATAATACCTTTAAGCTTATCAGTATCCTAAGAGCCTTCAAAGGCCATATTAATGTCTCCTTTTTCCCATTGTGGCGGAATATTGAAATTGAAAATATCATTTTTTACTTTTATTTCGGCAATAGGTCTTGCGCTACCAAATGCATATACAAATCTACCAACTAAAGTTTTATATCCAGAATGTGTAACCTCTAACCAGGCGGGTAAATTTTCTCCTTCATATTCTATGTTTAAATTCCAACGTCCTTCTAGTTTAGGAGATTCTTGAGCATTAACAGTAGATAGGCTAAATACTATAGTAAAGAAAAAATAGAAGTAATTTTTAAATGAAGAATATTGCATAAAAAGATTAGTCGCTTGGTTTACTACTTAGTATAGCATAAAAGGTTTTAATACCGTAGGCAATTTTACCTATTTCTAGATTTTCATTAGGGCTATGTTGGTTATTATCTAGGTTAACCATAGGAATAATAAAAGCAGGAATTTTTAATTCATTTATAAACGGAGTAATAGGAACGGTACCTCCCATTATTCTTATTTGCACAGGATTTTCCCCAAAAGTATCTGTTAGAGTTTTTACTAAAAAAGCACCATAAGGATTATTTAAATCGGTTCGAAAAGCATCAGTCACAGAACCTTCGGTGAGCATCATAATTTTATCGTGTGCTAATCTTGTTTCTTTATTTGGTACTTTTGAGGTTAAGAAAAAACCTTGTTTTTCTAAATGGGTTTTCACCAAACTTTTTAAACGATTTCCATTGGTCTCGGGAACTAATCGTATATCCATTTCTGCAGTTGCGCTTTCTGGAACAACAGTACGTGCTTTTTTTCCTATCCAAGCAGAACCTAGTCCTCTAATGTTTAAAGAAGGGTACTGTAGTGATTCTTGGTAGAAACTACCCACTTTTTCTGGTGTCTTTATTCCCAAATTTTTATTGATACTAGTACCATCATCTGGAACACTTTTAAGAATAGCCATGGTATTTTCATCTATTGTTATACCATCATAGAATCCCGGAATATTAACTTTACCGTCTTCTGTTTTCATACTAGCTAAAGCTTTGGATAATATAAATGCAGGATTCGGGGCATAGTTACCGTAATGACCACTATGTTGGGGTTTTTGAGGGCCAAAAGTGGTTAAAGATAAAGTGGTAATACCGCGACAGCCATAAACTATAGTTGGTTTGCCTGTAGAATGAAGTGGGCCATCGTTTATAATTAGAAAATCTGCCTGTAATAATTCTCTATATTCTTTTACTGCTTTAGGTAAAGGTTTGCTACTTTTCTCTTCTTCGCTATCGAGAATAACTTTTACATTAAAAGGAAGGGATATATTGTTTTCTTTTAAAAGGTCTATCGTGTTTAAGAACATTACAATGGGGCCTTTGTCATCTGCTGTAGAGCGCCCAAACAAACGCATATTGTAATCTAAATTGGTATTTAGGGTATCTATTGGGAGCGTTTTCCAAGAATCGCCTTCTTTCGCTTTTAAAACCATTTTATATGGGTCTGGCTGGTTCCATTTACTGTTTTCTACAGATTGCCCATCAAAATGCATGTAAAACAAAATGGTTGGCTTTTGGTCTTCCATAGGTAAAGACGCAAAAAATAACGATTCTCCAGAAGTTGGTAAAACGGAAGAGTTAAATCCTCTGGCATTAAAACTCTTAGTTAACCAAGTAAGGTTTCTGTTAATATCGGCATGCTCTAACGCATCATTAGGAATAGAGACAAAATCTCTTAATTCTTTTATAGTCTGGCGTACTTGCGTTTTTAGTTGCGCCTCTTCTTGGGCAGAACCCATAAAGACGATTAAAAAGGTAAGTAATAAGTTTATTTTTTTCATTTTTAGTCTTCCAAAGTTTAAAGACTAAAAGTAACGAATTCTATTTTCTAAGCATAGAGATACCTCTTAAAATTAAGAGTCTAATTAATAGTATATATGGGAAGCCATGCAAAAGAACATCAAACCAATCTTTACCTTGCATACCAATTGCTCCGCCAGCTATCCATTTGACTTTACCAAAGATATGAGGTTCCGGAAAAAAAGGAGCCAAACCTATAGTAAGACAGAGCATTAAGACCAGTTTCCAGTCGTTAATAAATTTCATAGTTTATCGAATCGTTTTTACAAAAGTAGAAATTCCTTTTACACCTTCTTTATGTAAATGTTTTATAAATGCAGAACCAATAATAGCACCTTTGGTTGTTTTTGTAGCTTGCTTAAAAGTTTCAGCATCTTTAATACCAAAACCAACGATTTGCGGGTTTTTAAGATGCATGTTAGCAATACGGTTAAAATAATCTTCTTGTGTATTATCAAAACCAGATTGGGAACCAGTAACGCCAGCTGAGCTGACCATATAGATGAATCCGTCCGAAGCAGCATCAATCTGTTGTATGCGTTCGTCACCCGTTTGTGGTGTAATTAAAAAGATATTTACTAATCCATGTTTATCAAAAATTGCTTTATATTCTCTCTCATACACATCTAACGGAAGGTCTGGGATAATAAGCCCGTCGATACCAACTTCTGCACATTTAGCGCAAAAAGCTTCTACGCCATATTGTAGCATAGGGTTAAAGTAGCCCATAATAATTAATGGAATATGAACCATTTTTCTAATATCTTTCAATTGCGAAAAAAGAAGTTCTGTAGTCATGCCATTTTTAAGAGCAATAGTAGAGCTTTCTTGTATTGTTGGTCCATCTGCTAAAGGGTCGGAAAAAGGAAGTCCGACCTCGATAAAATCTACACCACTTTTTTCTAAATCTTGAATAATGGTAGTTGTATCATTTAAAGAAGGAAAACCAGCACTGAAATATATAGAGAGTAACTTTTTGTCCTCTTGTAGCTTTTGTTTTATTCTGTTAATCATAATTATGTTACAGTTTAAAATATTTAATATAATTATCTAAATCTTTGTCTCCACGACCAGAAAGGCTAATGACTACAACATCGTCTGGTTTAAAGGTTTTGTGTTTAAAAACAGCTAGCGCATGGCTGCTTTCTATAGCAGGAATTATCCCTTCTAGTTTTGTTAATTCTAAGCCAGCATTCATAGCTTCATCATCGGTAGCAGAAATAAATTCTGCTCTTCCTGTTTTATGTAAATGTGCATGCATTGGACCAACACCAGGATAATCTAATCCTGCAGAAATAGAATAAGGTTCTGTAATTTGCCCATCATTGGTTTGCATTAATAAGGTTTTGCAACCGTGAATAACACCCTCTTTACCCAAGGCTGAGGTTGCAGCACTTTCGCCAGAATGCACTCCTTTACCAGCAGCTTCCACGGCGATAATTTTTACATTTTCTTCATGTAAATAATGGTAATAAGTACCTGCGGCATTACTGCCACCACCAATACAAGCAATTATATAATCGGGGGTTTCTTTTCCTTCTTTTTCTTTTAATTGCCATTTTATTTCTTCCGAAATAACGGACTGAAAACGTGTAACCATATCTGGGTAGGGGTGAGGGCCAATAGCAGAACCAATAATATAATGGGTGTTTACAGGGTTATTAATCCAATCGCGAATGGCTTCGTTGGTAGCATCTTTAAGAGTTCTACTACCCGATAATGCTGGGCGTACTTCTGCACCTAGCATTTTCATACGAGCAACATTAGGTGCTTGGCGGGCAATATCTATCTCGCCCATATACACAATACACTCCATGCCCATTAATGCACATACGGTAGCAGTAGCAACACCATGCTGACCAGCACCAGTTTCGGCAATAATTCGTTTTTTGCCTAGACGCTTTGCCATTAGTATTTGGCCTATGGTATTATTTACTTTGTGGGCACCTGTATGGTTTAAGTCTTCTCTTTTTAGATAGACTTTTGTATTATATTTTTTAGACAATCGTTTTGCTAAATATAAAGGCGAAGGTCTGCCAACATAATCTTTTAGTAACTGGTCGAACTCTTCTTTAAAAGATGGTTCGGCCATTATTTTTAGATAATTCTGTCTTAGGTTTTCTACATTCGGATATAGCATTTCTGGAATAAAAGCTCCTCCAAATTCTCCGTAGTATCCTTTTTCGTCAACGTTATATTTCATAATTCTTATTCTAATATCTCACTACTCTGAACTGTAGCTATGAATTTTTTTAATTTTTCTATATTTTTTAATCCAGGTTCTGTTTCAAACTTACTATTTACATCTAAAGCATAACAGTATTTAGATGCATCTGTCTGTAAAAAGGCAATTATTTTGTTGGTTTCTTCGAGTCCTATTCCGCCACTTAAAAAGAAAGGTTTTGTGGAAGGGTAGTTTTCTAAAACACTCCAATCGAAAGTGTATCCATTTCCACCGGGTAATTCTCCTTTGGTATCGAATAAAAAGAAATCGCATACATCTTCAAATTCTTTTAAAGTTTCGAAATTGAATTTGTTTTTTATAGAGAATACTTTGATGATTTTTACACCTTGGGTTTTTTCTTGTAATTCTTTACAGAATGCGGGGCTTTCTTTGCCATGTAACTGTATGCCTAGTAAATTATATTCTTGAATTTTATGTAAAATTTCTATAACGGTTTCATTTACAAAAACGCCTATTTTTTTAATGCTATGCGGTAGTGCAGGCATCTCTCCTGAAAAATGACGTTTGGACGGCTCCCAAAATATAAAACCTAAATAATCTGGCTGCAGTGTCGCAACTTCCGAGGTGTTGAGCTTCATACCACAAATTTTAAGTTTAGGCATGCCTATTTTAATGGGCTCCTCTTTTTTTGTGTAATAGTAATTGCTCATGGTTAATTCTTTTATTTTAAGGAGTTGATAAAAGTGGTTGCACTTTCTCCAGGATTATCTGTCTTCATAAAATTTTCTCCTATTAAAAATCCTTGGTAACCATAAGGCTTTAGCTCTTTAATTGCTTCTATAGAACTAATACCACTCTCGGATACTTTTACAAAATCGTCAGGGATTAGTGTAGAAAGTTTTTTACTGGTTTCTAGGCTTACTTCAAAGGTTTTAAGATTCCTATTATTAACCCCAAGCATATCTAAACTTGGCATAATAGATTTATGCAATTCTTCTTCGTTATGAACTTCTAAAAGCACATCTAATTTTAGGCTTTTTGCAAGCTCTGAAAATGTTTTAATTTCATCCCTAGTTAAAATGGCTGCTATTAATAAAATAACATCTGCGCCATGGGCTTTTGCTTCTAGAATTTGATATTCGTGTATAATAAATTCTTTACGTAGCAATGGCGTTTGTACTGCTGCTCTTGCTACTAATAAATCATCTAAAGAACCACCAAAATATTTTCCATCTGTTAAAATAGACATTCCGCAAACACCAGCATTTTCATATCCTAAGGCTACATCTTGCACATTTAAAGTGTGGTTGATAACAGATTTAGATGGGGAGCGTCTTTTATGTTCTGCAATAATACCTGTACTGCTGTTTTTTAAAGCAGTAGTAAGAGAGGTAGTCTCTCTAGTAAAAAGTACAGAACTCTCTAATTGGGAAATAGGAATTATAGATTTTTTTAAATCCACCTCCTTACGTTTATCTACAACTATTCTTTCTAAAATATCCATTAGGCGCTGAGATTTTGTAATTTCTTAAGAGTTGCTAATCCTTTTCCACTTAATAAAGATTCTTTAGCAAGTAGAAAACCTTCTTTAGGTGAAATGTTTTTTACAGTTGCGATGGCAACGCCAGCATTAGCACAAACTACATTGTTTTGGGGTTCTGTTCCTTTACCTTGTAACACATTCATAAAAATTTGTGCAGAAGATTCTACAGAGTCTCCACCATAAATTTGAGATTGTTGAATAGGCTGCAATCCAAAATCGGAAGGTTTAATTATTCCTTCGGTATGGTTAGAAATGGTTTTGGTATTGCCAGTTAGGGAAATTTCATCGTACCCATCTAAGGCATGTAAAACCGTAAAATTTTTATCGGTATTCTGGTATAGGTAGCCGTACATTCTTGCTAATTCTAGATTAAAAACTCCAACCATTTGGTTTTTAGGAAAAGCAGGGTTTACCATTGGCCCTAGCATATTGAAGAAAGTTTTTACACCAAGTTCTTTACGAATAGGAGCTACATTTTTCATTGCAGGGTGAAACAAAGGAGCATGTAAAACACAAATACCAGTTTCATCCAAACATTTTTCTAAAAAGCCTGCATCATTACTAAATTTAATACCAAGAAATTCCATAACATTACTACTACCACAGGCAGAAGAAACACCATAATTTCCATGTTTGGTAACTTTAATACCAGCACCTGCTGTTACAAAAGAGGATAGGGTAGATATATTAAAAGTGTCTTTGCCATCGCCGCCAGTACCACATAAATCGATAGGATTATAATGCGATAAATCGACTGCCAAACAAAGTTCTAAAAGAGCGTCACGAAAGCCTTCTAACTCTTCAATAGTAATGCTACGCATCATATATACCGTTAAGAAAGCAGCTATTTGGCTTGTATTATAATCGCCTTTAGCAATATTCACTAATACTTGCTTAGCGTCTTCTTTCTCTAGAATATCGTGATTAATAAGTCTATTTAGTATTTTTTTCATCGTTCTAATTATTTACCCAATTTTCTAGTATTTTCTTTCCATTAGGAGTAAGTACAGATTCTGGATGGTATTGTACAGCAGCAACATCATATAGTTTATGTCTTAACGACATTACTTGTCCGTTCGCATCAAAAGAAGTGGCTTCTAAAACCTCTGGTAATTCTGGGTTTACTACCCAAGAGTGGTAACGGCCTACTTCAATTTCGGAATCTAAACCTTTAAATAGAATATCATCAGGGTGTGTAATTTTTATTTTGGTAGCAATACCATGGTATACTTGTTCTAAATTTATAAGAGAACCGCCGAAAACTTCAGCAATAGCTTGTTGCCCTAAACAAAC
>NZ_JADGES010000011.1 GCF_016744255.1 Maribacter sp. | reverse complement strand
AAATAACGCAATACCAATTGTCCCTTCCCAAGGTTCCGTTGGAGCTTCGGGAGATTTAGCTCCATTATCTCATTTGTTTCTTCCTCTAATAGGCTTAGGGAAGGTAAAGTTTGAAGGAGAAACTATTCCGACCAACACCCTATTTAAGCTAAAAAAAATAGAATCCATAGCACTTGGACCTAAAGAAGGCTTGGCTCTAATTAATGGCACTCAATTTATAGCAGCACATGCCGTAAAAGTGGTTGCTAAATTACAAAGCTGCCTATCGCAAGCAGATATTATTGGTGCTATGATGATAGAAGGATTGCAAGGTTCTATTAAGCCTTTCTATAAGGAGCTCCATGAGTTACGCCCTTTTAAAGGAAATAAGCATGTAGCTTCCAGAGTAAAATCTCTTTTACAAGGTTCTGAAATTATGGAAGACCATATCGATTGCGAACGGGTACAAGACCCCTACTCTTTGCGTTGTATTCCACAAGTACATGGCGCCTCTAGAAACGCATGGTTACATTTAAAAGAATTGGTAGAAGTGGAATTAAATTCTGTTACCGACAATCCTATTATAATTGATGAGGAACTAACCATTAGCGGTGGAAATTTTCATGGACAACCTCTTGCAATGGCATTAGACTATGCTTGTTTGGCAGCTTCAGAAATCGGAAATATTTCGGACCGTAGAATCTATTTGGCTTTAGAAGGTAACAGCCCAGGTGTACCCAAATTATTAATGGAAGATACCGGAATTAATTCTGGATATATGATTTTGCAATACACAACAGCAGCTTTAGCTAGCGAAAACAAAGGTCTTTGTTTTCCTTCTAGTGCGGATAGCATCCCTACTTCTTTAGGACAAGAAGATCATGTGAGTATGGGATCTATTGGTGGTAGAAAAGCATTACAGGTTATTGAGAATGTAGAGAAAATTTTAGCAATAGAATTGTTAACTGCAGCACAGGCTTTTGAGTTTAGAAAACCTCTAAAATCTGGCATCTTATTAGATGAAATTCATAAAGAAATACGTACCAAGGTTACCTTTGCAGACAAAGACCGCGTGTTTGCTGATGATATTGAAATGGGTATAAAAATCGTTCAAAACGAAACCATTATTAAGGTGATTAATGAAACTTGTAAAAGAGAGGATATATCACTAAAAACCCAATACTCTAACGAATTTGAAGTATATTAAGGCTATGCAAAAACAAACACTCATAGGTCCATTTTCTCAGGTAATAACCATGGACAACTTACCCTTAAAAGGGGCCCTAACAGATGATAAACTTCAAATTATTTCGGAGGCAGGAATTCTAATTAAAGACAATGTTATTGCCGCTATCGGAAAATTTTCTGAAATGTATGCTAACACCAATACTACGGATATTGTAACATTAAAAGGGAAACATGTTTGTCTCCCTGGTTTAATTGATGCGCATACCCATATTTGTTTTGGAGGTACAAGGGCTACCGATTACGCCATGCGTAATGCTGGAAAAACCTATCTAGAAATAGCTAAAGCAGGCGGTGGAATATGGGATACCGTTACACAAACTAGAAAATCTACCAAAGAAGAGCTTACAAAAAATACTATAAAAAGAGCGAATCGCCATTTAAAAAATGGTGTTACTACGCTAGAAGTAAAAAGTGGTTATGGTCTTTCTGTGGAGGAAGAATTAAAAATGCTTTATGCCATAAAAGAAGCTAACAAATCCACCGCATCTGATTTAATTTCTACTTGCTTGGCAGCTCATATGCTACCCAAAGATTATACAGGCTCCGAAGAAGAATATCTTAGAGAAATTAGTACTACGTTATTTCCAAAATTAAAAGAAGAAGGCCTAACCAATAGGATTGATGCCTTTATTGAAGAAAGTGCTTTTTCTGAAGAGCAGATTAAAGCCTATTTTGAAAAGGCTAAAGAGTTTGGATTTGATATTACCGTACATGCCGACCAGTTTTCAACTAGCGGAAGCCAAACAGCAATAGAGCATAAAGCCATAAGCGCAGACCATTTAGAAGCTAGTACAGAAAAAGAGATAATGCTTTTAGCAAAAAGTGATGTTATTGCAATGGCCTTACCCGGAGCTTCTATTGGCTTAGGTTGCGCCTTTACTCCTGCCAGAAAAATACTAGATGCTGGTGGTGCTTTAGCCATAGCAAGCGACCATAACCCAGGTTCTGCTCCTATGGGAGATTTGTTAACCCAAGCATCTATTTTAGGAACTTTCCAGAAACTTACCAATGCTGAAGTCTTAGCCGGAATTACCTTCCGAGCAGCAGCAGCATTAAACTTACAAGATCGCGGCACATTAAAACCAGGAATGCTAGCCGATTTAAGTATTTTTCATACCGATAATTATAACGAAATTCTATACAATCAGGGCAATTTAAAACCCTGTATGGTATGGAAAAATGGAACACTTGTATACAACAAGCACAATAGTTAAATACCATGGATTTTAAAACAACTATTCTACAGGGAATTCCATCGCAATTGCCTATTAAAAAAGCCTATATCAAGGATGCTAATCACGCACCAAAACGAAAAGATATTCTTTCTAAAGAAGAAAAAATTCTTGCATTGCGTAATGCCTTGCGTTACTTTCCAAAAGCATGGCATATAGAATTAGCTACTGAATTCTCCTTAGAATTAGAACAATTTGGTCGTATATATATGCATCGTTTTATGCCAGCATATAAAATGCATGCCAGACCTATTTCAGAGTATCCTGCAAAAACTGCACAGGCAGCTAGCATTATGCTCATGATACAAAACAACTTAGACCCTGCCGTTGCACAACACCCAGAAGAACTAATTACATATGGAGGAAATGGTGCGGTTTTCCAAAATTGGGCGCAGTACCTCTTAACTATGCAGTATCTGGCTACCATGACTATGGAGCAGACTTTGCATATTTATTCTGGCCACCCAATGGGGTTGTTTCCTTCCACCAAAGAGGCACCAAGAGTAGTAGTAACCAATGGCATGATGATTCCTAATTACTCTAAACCAGACGATTGGGAAAAATACAATGCCCTAGGAGTTACCCAATACGGGCAAATGACCGCTGGTTCTTACATGTATATTGGCCCCCAAGGCATAGTCCATGGCACCACGATTACGGTTATGAATGCTTTTAGAAAAGTACTCCTAAAAGAAGAAAACCCAAGCGGGAAAATTTTTCTAACTGCTGGTTTAGGAGGTATGAGTGGCGCACAACCAAAAGCAGGAAATATTGTAGGCTGTATTACTATTTGTGCAGAAGTGAATGAAACAGCTGCTCGTAAAAGACACGAACAAGGTTGGGTAGATGAGCTTATAGAAGATATAGACCTATTGGTTACCAGAACTAAACAAGCCAAAACTCAGAAAGAAATAGTTTCTATTGCATTTATAGGGAACATAGTTACGGTTTGGGAGCGTTTTTATACCGAAGAAATATTTATTCATTTAGGCTCTGATCAAACTTCCTTACACAATCCATGGGCTGGCGGTTATTACCCTGTGGATATTACTTTTGAAGAAGCCAACCAAATGATGGCTACGCAACCCGAACAATTTAAAATAGAAGTACAAAAGACATTACGAAGACATGCTACGGCAATAAATAAACATACTGCAAAAGGTGCCTATTTCTTTGATTATGGCAATGCCTTCTTATTAGAAGCATCTAGAGCTGGAGCAGATGTTATGGCTAAGAACAACATAGATTTTAAATACCCTTCCTATGTACAAGACATTTTAGGACCTATGTGTTTTGATTATGGTTTTGGCCCATTTAGATGGGTCTGTACTTCTGGAAATCCAGTAGATTTACAAAAGACAGATGCACTTGCTTGCCAAATTTTAGAGGACATAAAAAAGGATGCCCCAAAAGAAATACAGCAGCAAATGCAAGACAATATTACTTGGATTAAAGAAGCGGAAAAGAATAATCTAGTAGTAGGCTCCCAAGCACGTATTTTATATGCAGATGCAGAAGGAAGAGCCAAAATTGCAGAAGCTTTTAATACTGCTGTAAATTCAGGAGAACTTTCTGCTCCTATTGTTTTGGGTAGAGACCACCACGATGTTAGTGGCACCGATTCTCCTTATAGAGAAACAAGTAATATTTATGACGGTAGTAAATTTACCGCCGATATGGCCATACATAATGTAATTGGCGATAGTTTCCGTGGCGCTACCTGGGTTTCTATACATAATGGTGGTGGTGTTGGTTGGGGAGAAGTTATCAACGGAGGCTTCGGAATGGTGCTGGATGGCTCTAAAGAGGCCTCTAAAAGATTAAAAAACATGCTATTTTATGATGTAAACAACGGTATTTCTCGTAGAAGTTGGGCACGTAATAAAGAAGCCATTTTCGCTATTGAAAGAGAAATGCAAAGAACGCCCGAATTAAAGGTCACTTTACCTAACTTAGTAGAAGACAAAATCTTAGAAGGCTTATATGACTAACTACAAAGCTCCATCATCTAAAAACTGGACTGGAAGAATTTCTGAAGACCAACAATATATTCATGAAAAAATAGAATGCACCTCTTTAGAAGACAACTTAGAGATAGTACAATCCAAAAGCTTTGCTCTTTTAGGCTATGCTTGCGATGAAGGTGTAAAACGGAATAAAGGTAGAACTGGAGCTGTTGATGGACCAAACATCATTAAAAAAACCTTGGCACCAATGCCCAATCCTCTTTCTAAAAAAAGACATTTCTACGATTTTGGAAATATAGAATGCCTACAGGAGAATTTAGAAACTACACAAGAAAATTTATCCAATACCGTTTCCCAAATTTTAGAAAAAAAATGCTTTCCGATAGTCATCGGTGGAGGTCATGATATTGCATACGGGCATTACAATGGCATTAAAAAAAGCATAGGAAATAATAAACGTATTGGTATTATTAATTTTGATGCGCATTTTGATTTACGTTCCGATGAAAACGGCTCTAACTCTGGAACGCCTTTTTATCAAATTGCGAAAGATTGCGAGTCCGACAAAATGCCTTTTCACTATTTATGCTTAGGAATTCGCAAAGATGCGAACCCAAAAATTTTATTTAAAACTGCTAAAAAGTTAGGTGTAAAACATATTAAAAATGAAAATTTTAATCTCCCAAATTATAAAAGAATAGCAAAAAAAATAGATTCTTTTATTTCTAAGGTCAATGTAGTATATGTAACTATTGATTTGGATGGATTCTCATCTGCCTACGCACCTGGAGTAAGTGCAGCCTCACCTATGGGTTTTGCTCCAAGTATTGTTTTAAAATGCCTTCAAAAAATTATAGCTTCAAAAAAATTAATCTCTTTAGATTTGGCAGAATTCAACCCCAAATATGACAGAGATAACCAAACAGCGAAATTAGCGTCTTCTTTAATCCATTTTACTCTAAGCAATCATAACCAGCTATAAATCATCAACTCCAAAAAATAGTAAACTACCTCGGGGCATTAAAATCTCGATTATCGAGCAAACAAAAAAAGCTTCCCGATATGGAAAGCCTTTCATTGGATAGTATCGATCACCATCGATATCTACACCTGGCTTCAATTAAAATTGAAGCACAACACAACAGTTCAAAGATACTAAAGGTTTTAATATAAAACCAGATGTTTGTAGGAACTTTATGGAAAGAGTAGACTCTACTATTTCTAACTAATTTAAAAATAATAATAGAGCCTTACATTCATGTGTTTTCACCATTCATCGGTTAATTATCTCAATTCATAAAAAGAACGCTATCCGATTAAATTCGTAAAACCTAAGACTAAAAGTACAGAGCCTCCTGTATAGCGAAAAATCTTACATTTAGACTAGTATTTCTTTTCTTCTCTCTTTTGTTATTTACCTTTGTAAAGGACTAAATAATTTATTCTTTATGCGTATAGCATCCCTTTTTTTTATTTGCATTTCTTTTGGACTAAACTCCTGTTCTAAAGAAGAAATAACTGCCGAAATTCTATCACCCGAAGAATTAGTCCCGGAAGTAACTCCTATAGAAGAGCCTAGTCCTATAAACTTATCTGCTGCCGCAACAAAAACGAATACATGGATTTTTAATATGCAACAACCTAATGGATTATTACAAAGTTCCGAGAATTCCGATTTTGTCTCTCTGTACGACAATGCATTGGCAGCTTTGCTATATATTAAACAAGGAGAAAATGTCAAAGCTGAAAAAATATTCAATTTTTTTAATAAAAAAATTCAAACAGAATTACGGAGTAGTTCTGGGGGTTTTTACCAATTTAGAAACAGTAAAGGAGAACAAGGAAGCCGAACTTGGATGGGAGATAATGCTTGGTTGTTAATTGCTATTAATCATTACCATGAAGCCACAGGAACACAAAAATATAGTCTTATGGCCAGAGGTCTTGAGCAATGGCTACGATCATTACAAAAAGAAGATGGCGGTTTAATTGGTGGTTTTAACGAAGATGGTACTGAGATACCTAAAGTAACAGAGGGTATAGTCACAGCTTTTAACGCTGTTCCTGGGTATGACGATTTTCATGCCAATATTCTTTCTTTCTTAAAAACAAACCGTTGGGATGCCAAAGAAAAATTATTAACTGCATGGCCAGAAAATATAGAATATAAATTTGCATTAGACCTCCACGGTTTAAGTGTTGGTATTTTTCCAGATTTTCCGATAGAAACATTATTAAAAACAGACCGCTACAAAACAACTCAAACCAATACCACAAATGGGAAATTGATAACAGGATACTCTTTTGATGAAGATAAAGATGTTATTTGGTTAGAGGGAACGGCACAAATTTTAGTAGCATTCCAACAAGCTAACAAAAGTGCAGAAGCAAATAGCATTATTAAAAATCTTGAAAAAACTTTTATTACAAGTCCTTCTTTCGCAAATGCTCAAGGAATTCCCTATACAACAAATTACGGCTCTACATATGGAGCTAGCCTTCTTTGGGATTCTGCAGACCTTACACCTGCAGTTTCTTCCTCTACTTGGTATCTTTTTTCTCAACTAAATTTTAACCCTTTAACGTTGGGTAGCACTAAAAATATTCCAGAAGCAGATAAATTCTGGAGTAGTAAATAATAAAATTAGAATATACTATCTAGCAACAGTCTCTTTCTTACTTTTAGAAACACTAGAAGGAGAAACCATTCCTAACTCAGGGATTACCAGTAAGGGTATTTGCGTATGAAAAGTCAAACGTTTTACAATAGGCTCTCTTGTCATTTTTTCCATATAACTATGTTGAAAATTTAACATAGCTAATAAATGAATATCTAACTCTGCACTAAAAACCTCTAAAGTCTTAGAAACAGAATTCAACTCGGACACTGTATGTACATAATGTTCTACACCATCAAAATACTTACGTAACATTCCCAAATTAAAATGTTGCAGTTCTGTCAATGCTTTTATCTCATATTGCACATGTACAATCCTAATTACTGCCTTAAACGTTTTTGCTAAATCTATTAAAGGCTTTAATTCTGATGCAGTGTAAAAGCGATTAAAATCTGTAGCAAAAGCAATTTCAGACGGTCTGGCAAAATCAAAATATTGCGGTATTGCCAAAACAGGGCAATTCTTTACAGATTTAATAATACGAACCGTATTACTACCCATAAAAACTTCTTCTAAACCAGAAGCTCCTTTAGTCCCTGTAACAATTAGGTCTATTTTTTTTTCATCTACAATCTCTTTTATTTCATCAACCAATAAACTAAACGATGAAATAGTATTGAAACTATGATTAGAATTATTATAACTTTTTTTTATTTTTTGAATAAGAGTTTGAAGACCCTTCTTGGATGCGATATGCACCCCATCTTCCATTTGCCCTCCGCTGAGAGTCGCTGCCATGAAACGGCTATTTGCTATAGCAGGGGTATATGTATTGACTAAATGAAAAACACAAGTCTCATTTTTAAACAATTCTAAGGCATATTTAGTGGCATTCCATGCGTTATCTGAAAAGTCTGTAGGTAATAATATGTTTTTCATGCTATTCTTTTAACTAGACTGTAAAATTAGCACGGCAACATCTCTAAAACTATGACAAATATCAGTTTTAAATAGAGCAAAAAATAAACAATTGAAATCCCTAGTAATATAGAGGTCTTTAATACATAAGAACGTTCTTTAAAAAAACTAAAGTCTTTTTAAAGAAGGGTTTAAGCCCGATAAACAATATAAAAATTTAAAAGCCATCTATTAAATCTTGCAGCTCTTTTTCATTGGCTATCCCTATTCGCTTTCCTGATGTTTTTAAATATCCTTTTTTCTTAAACTCAGATATAATTCTAATACAAGATTCGGTTGCAGTACCAACCACATTTGCAATGTCTTCTCTAGAAAGAGTAAGGCTTAAATACCCCTCTTCATCTACTCCATAATTATTTTTTAAATACAAAAAAGCCTCGGCAATACGCTGCTTCACTGTTTTTTGAGACATATTAACAATAACGTCATCTGCCTCTTTTAAATCGTGTGCCATATGGCGTAAAACTTCTAAAGTGAAGTCTGGATTTTTATGCATACTATTAACAATAATCTCTTTAGGAACAAAACACACTTCCATATCATTCACTGCAATAGCACTTAAATTAGTAGGCTCTTCTACAATTACTGCCCGTTGCCCTATAACCTCTCCAGTAGTTGCTAGTTTTACAATTTGATCTTTACCATTCGCACTAAGTTTAGACATTTTAGAAACCCCTTCTCTAACACAAAAAACACCATTCAATTTTTCACCTTCCTCAAAAAGAGTCTCTCCCTTCTTATACTTCTTAGTCACCTTAGAATCAGAAACTTCCTTAAGTTCTTCCTTACTCATCGCGCGTAAAGAATTAAATTGACGAACAATACAATTTTCACATCTACTTTCCATACCCTTTATTTTTACACCTGACTAAACAAAAATACTCTTACCAATATATAAAAAAACTGACAATTGTCATGTTTTATAACAACCTATTTGACCACCTTTGTAATAGGTATAGCAAATGTAAGTAAAGAAATGGCAGAATGTTTCCATTGTGGTGACGATTGTGGAAATTCCCCTATAGAATTTGATGATAAAAAATTCTGTTGTAATGGATGCAAAACAGTCTATGAGATATTTCAGAGCAATGATTTATCATATTATTACGACATAGAATCTTCTGCAGGCACTACTCCTAATGAAATCGATGGAAAATATGATTTCTTAGAAAATCCTGAAATCATTGACAAACTTACCGAGTTTAATGACGAAAATATACAGATAATAAATCTCTATATTCCACACATACATTGTAGTTCTTGTATTTGGGTTTTAGAAAATTTAAACAAATTAAATTCCAACGTTAATCATTCTCAGGTAGATTTTCCTAAAAAAACAGTTCGTATAACATACGCCCCAGAAACAATTACGTTAAAACAGTTGGTCATATTGCTAGCACGTATTGGCTATGAACCCTATATTTCTTTAGACGATTTAGATAAAAAAGAAGAAGCGTCAAATAAAGCTCTAATTTATAAGTTAGGTGTCGCTGGATTTGCTTTTGGGAATGTCATGTTTTTATCTTTTCCTGAATATTTTGATTTAGCTTCTAGCGCTATAGATGGCGGCGAATATTGGCTGAATAAATACCAAGATATTTTCCGTTGGCTAATGTTTACTTTCTCTTTGCCTGTAGTTTTCTATGCTGCTCAAGATTATTTTATATCTGCCTACAAAGGCCTTCGTTCTAAACTTTTAAATATTGATGTTCCAATATCCCTTGGAATCTTAGTGTTATTTTTAAGAAGTACTGCAGATATAATTTTTAATTCGGGCCCTGGTTTTTTTGACAGCCTAACAGGCCTTGTTTTCTTTTTATTGTTAGGCAAATTTTTTCAACAAAAGACATATTCCTTTTTATCTTTTGAAAGAGACTATAAATCTTACTTCCCAATTGCAGTAACACGTATTCTTAGCAACGGAAAAGAAGAGACTGCTCAAGTATATGATATAAAAAGAGGCGACAGAATTCTTATTAGAAACGAAGAGCTTATTCCTGTAGATGGAATCTTAATTAGCAAGAAAACACAAATTGACTATAGCTTTGTTACTGGAGAATCTGAGCCTGTTACAAAAGAGTCCGGGAATAAGGTCTATGCAGGCGGAAAACAACTAAATAGTGCCATGGAAATGGAAGCTCTAAAATCGGTATCGCAAAGTTACCTTACCCAGTTATGGAGCAATGCTGTTTTTCAAAATAATAAGACAAGTAAATTTCAATCGATTACAGATAGTATTGGCAAACGTTTTACAATTGCGGTTTTAAGCATTGCATTTACAGCGACTGCCTTTTGGCTTTATTACGATAGCAGTATGGCTCTAAACGTATTTACCGCTGTATTAATAATTGCATGTCCATGTGCCATCGCTTTAGCCTCTCCTTTTACTTTAGGAAACATGCTTCGTATTTTCGGAAACAAAAAATTCTACCTAAAAGACACCTATACTATTGAGCAACTTGCCAGAATAGACACTGCAATTTTCGACAAAACAGGAACCATTACTGCAGCTAAAAAAAGTACAGCCACCTATGAAGGATACACCCTTAATAAAGAAGAAGAATCTTTATTAAAAAACACCTTACGCTCTTCTAATCATCCATTAAGCAGAACTTTGTATGATATGCTTTCCGAGCAAAATATTATTACCCTTGATGAATATGAAGAACACTTAGGCAAAGGTATTTCTGGAACCAAAGAAAAGGACACCATGAAAATTGGGTCTGCAGAATTTATTGGTAATACAGAAACAAAAGATATTGAAAACACATCTGTCTATATAAGTAGTAATGACAATTACAAGGGACGTTTTGTATTTCATAATGAATATAGAGATGGATTAGCAGACTTATTTACTGCAATGTCCCAAACCTTAAACCTAGCAATTTTATCTGGAGATAATTCTGGAGAAAAATCTAGGCTAGAAAAATTATTACCAAAACTAACTCCTTTATATTTTAACCAAAAGCCAGAAGATAAGCTAGAGTTTATAAAATCTTTACAAAACCAAGGCAAAATGGTTATGATGATAGGAGATGGCTTAAATGATGCGGGAGCTTTAGCTCAAAGTAATGTTGGTATTGCAATATCCGAAAATGTGAATGTATTTTCACCTGCTTGTGATGGTATTCTAGATGCTACAAAATTTAAAGATTTACATTCTTTTATTTTAGCTTCAAAAAAAGCAATGCAGATAATTAAATGGAGTTTTCTTCTATCTTTGTTATATAACGTTGTAGGTTTATACTTTGCAATTACTGGACAATTACAACCTGTAATAGCGGCAATATTAATGCCCTTAAGCTCTATCAGTGTTGTTGCTTTTACGACGATCGCAACGAATCTTTTAGGAAGAAAATTAAACAAAAAAAAGAATAAAAAATATTAAAAAACTGACAAATGTCATTTTTTTTGGATAATCACAGGTGTATTTTTACGCCCGAATTCAGGTAGGTATGAGTGTTATTTATGTGTTATTAACAATAAGTATAATTGTTGCTATTATTTTTTTTACAGCATTTATTTATTCTGTAAAGAATGGACAGTATGACGATTCCTATACTCCTTCCGTACGTATGCTCTTTGAAGATGAGCTAGTTACAGATACTCCTAAAGTAGTAAAAACAAACGAGAATAAATCAATCCAACTAAATAAAGAGTAATTAATTATGGAAGTACAGCAATTTTATTACGACAACAAAATCGTAAAGAATTTCCTCTATGCAACTATGTTTTGGGGTGTAGTGGGAATGTCCGTAGGGCTTTTATTAGCCTTTATGTTTTTGTTTCCAAATGTAACAGATGGTATATCTTGGTTAAGTTTTGGTCGTTTAAGGCCGTTACACACCAATGCCGTTATTTTTGCATTTGTAGGAAACGCAATTTTTGCCGGAGTATACTACTCTACGCAACGTTTACTAAAAGCAAGAATGTTTAGTGATGTTCTTAGTAAAGTTAATTTCTGGGGATGGCAATTGATTATTGTTGCGGCAGCTATTACACTTCCTCTAGGATACTCTACTTCTAAAGAGTATGCAGAATTAGAATGGCCTATTGATCTTGCTATTGCAGTTATTTGGGTAGCATTTGGTATTAACCTTATTGGTACCATGATCAAAAGAAGACAACGTCATCTATATGTCGCAATTTGGTTTTATGTTGCAACATTTGTTACTGTTGCGGTACTACATATTTTTAACAGTTTAGAACTTCCTGTAAGTGCATTTAAAAGTTACTCTGTTTATGCAGGGGTACAAGATGCGTTAGTACAATGGTGGTACGGACACAATGCAGTTGCATTCTTCCTTACTACTCCTTTCTTAGGGTTAATGTATTACTTTGTTCCTAAAGCAGCAAACAGACCAGTTTATTCTTATAAACTTTCTATTGTTCACTTTTGGTCTTTAATATTTATATATATCTGGGCAGGACCACACCACTTATTATACTCTGCTTTACCAGACTGGGCACAAAATTTAGGTGTTGCTTTTTCTGTTATGCTAATTGCTCCATCTTGGGGTGGTATGATAAACGGTTTATTAACATTGAGAGGTGCTTGGGATAAAGTTAGAACGGACCCAACTTTAAAATTCATGGTAGTTGCTATTACTGGTTATGGTATGGCAACCTTTGAAGGCCCAATGCTTTCACTTAAAAATGTAAATGCTATTGCTCACTTTAGTGACTGGATTATTGCTCACGTGCACGTTGGCGCCTTAGCATGGAACGGATTCTTAACTTTCGGTATGATATACTGGCTGGTTCCTAAAATGTTTAAAACCAAACTTTACTCTAATGGATTGGCTAATTTCCATTTTTGGATTGGTACTTTAGGAATCATCCTGTACACTTTACCAATGTACGTTGCTGGGTTTATACAAGCATTAATGTGGAAAGAATTTAATCCCGACGGAACTTTAGTTTATGGTAACTTCTTAGAAACAGTTCATGAAATAATCCCAATGTATTGGATGCGTGCTATCGGTGGTAGTTTATTTATTCTTGGTGCATTAGTGATGATTTACAATGTTATCATTACAATTAGATCTGGAGCAAAAGTAGAAGACGAATTGGCAGAAGCTGCTCCATTAATAAGAGTATCTAAAAAGAGAACATCTGGAGAAACTTACCACACTTGGTTAGAACGTAAGCCAATACAATTAACCATATTAGCAACAGTTGCTATATTAATTGGTGGTATAATCGAGATAATGCCAGTCATAATGGTAAAATCTAATATCCCAACAATAACAAGTGTCAAACCTTACACTCCTTTAGAATTAGAAGGAAGAGACCTTTATATTAGAGAAGGTTGTGTGGGTTGTCACTCTCAAATGGTACGTCCTTTCCGAAGTGAAGTAGAGCGTTATGGCGAATATGCTAAAGCTGGAGAATTTGTTTACGATCATCCATTCTTATGGGGTAGTAAACGTACAGGTCCAGATTTACTTAGAGTTGGAGGAAAATACTCTGACAACTGGCACCTAAATCACATGTACGATCCACAAAGTACTTCTTCTGGCTCTATAATGCCAGCATACCAATGGATGGTAAGAGACAAGCACGACCGTAGTAACATTAAAACCAAATTGGAAGCAATGGTAACTTTAGGCGTTCCTTACACCGAAGAAGATATTGCTAACGCTGATGCAAATATGGCTAAACAGGCAGAGCAAATAGAAAAAAATCTATACGCTGATCCTGATTTTGCAAAAGGATATGAAGAAGACAAAAAATATGCTGCTGATAATGGCGATGAGTTTGTAGAGATGAGAGACAGAGAAATTGTATCTCTAATTGCTTACTTACAACGTTTAGGCACAGATATTAAAATAAAAGAAACAGGCGAATTAATCTCTGAAAACAAATAAGCTATGTTCAAATTCGTAAAAGGCTATATGGAAACGATTGATGGGGTAGCTACCTACCCTATGATATCCTTACTAATCTTCTTTTTATTTTTTGTAGTTCTATTTATTTGGGTTTTTACAGCATCCAAAGAACACATTGAAGAAGTAAGTAACATACCATTTGAAAACAATAACCAACCTAAAGAATAAATATCATGAAAAATATGTCACCTTGGTGGATTAGAATTCCTGTAATCTTCTTCCTCATCTTCGGAATGATGGAGTTTTTTATAGACTCAGGGGATAAACCCGCTATTATAGAGTACCCCATTACGCAATTTTTTATGCTAATGGTTCTTCTAATACTAATAGGTATTGAAGTCATTTTAAAATCTATTGAAAGTGTTTTATACCAAACACTTTCGGAAGAGGCAAGAGTGAAGTACAATACAGCTAAAGATAATAAATGGGAAAACTCATCCACAGGAAAATTATTCCAAAAACTTTCTGGAAATAAACCTATTGAAATAGAAGGCGAGATTGTACTAGACCATGATTACGACGGTATTAAAGAGTTAGATAACACCTTACCACCTTGGTGGGTTTATATGTTCTATGCTACTATTGTTTTTGCTATAGTATACTTACTACGTTTTGAAGTTTTTGATGGTTACAATCAAGATTTAGAATATGACCAAGAAGTTGCAGCAGCCCAAATAGCAATTGACGAATACAAAAAAACTGCAAAAGGTTTAGTAGATGCTAACACTGTTGAACTATTAACAGAAGTTTCTGACATAAAAGCTGGTGAGGCTATTTTTACAGCTAATTGCGTAGCATGCCACATGGCCGATGGTGGTGGTGGAATTGGACCAAACCTAACCGATAAGAACTGGATTCTAGGCGGAGGTATTAAAAATATTTTTCATACTATCTCTGAAGGTGGTCGTGACGGAAAAGGAATGGTTGCTTGGAAACAAAACTTAAAACCTGCAGAAATTGCACAAGTTGCTAGTTATGTAATTCAAGAAATTGGAGGCAAAACACCTGCTAATCCAAAAGCTGCCGAAGGGGATATCTGGGTAGATCCAAATGCTCCAGCAGAAGAAATTCCAGAACAAGTAACCGACTCCACTTCAGTGGTTGTCAACGAATAGTAATTTCTTAGTATAAACAAGAAGTTTGAGATGGCACAAGACGAAAATTTTAGAGATACGATAGGCACCATTAATGATGAAGGGAAGCGCGCATGGATTTTTCCTAAAAAACCAAGCGGTAAATTCTATGAATATCGTAAATGGGTAAGCTATGCTCTACTCTTGTTTCTTGTTGCTTCTCCGTTTATTAAAATAAATGGGAATCAGTTTTTAATGTTTAATGTCTTAGAAAGACGTTTTAATATATTCGGTTTTCCTTTTTGGCCACAGGATTTTCACTTGTTCGTAATCTCCATGATTATTGGAGTTATATTTATTGCCCTTTTTACAGTAGCATTTGGCCGTATTTTTTGTGGTTGGATGTGTCCACAAACCATTTTCTTAGAAATGGTTTTTAGAAGAATAGAATTCTGGATTGATGGCGATCGTGGTGCACAAACTAAATTAGCTCGACAAGCTTGGGATGCAGAAAAAATTAGAAAAAGGGTACTTAAATGGATCATTTTCTTTATAATTTCCTTCCTAATCGCTAATGTATTTTTAGCTTATTTAATCGGTAGTGATCGCTTAATACAATACATAACAGACGGACCTGCAAACCATGTAAGCACTCTTATTTCATTATTAATTTTTACTGGAATTTTCTATTTTATTTTCGCATGGTTCAGAGAACAAGTTTGTATTATAGCTTGTCCTTATGGAAGAATGCAAGGAGTTTTATTAGATAATAAAACTATTGTTGTTGCGTACGACCATAAACGAGGAGAAGCTGAAAACGGACGTAAAAAATGGCGTAAAAATGAAGATAGAGAAGAGCTAGGTCATGGTGACTGTATAGATTGCATGCAATGTGTAAATGTTTGTCCTACAGGCATAGATATTCGAAACGGAACACAACTGGAATGTGTTAATTGTACAGCATGTATTGATGAGTGCGATACCATAATGGATAAAGTAAATTTACCAAAAGGTTTAATTCGTTATGCTAGTGAAGACAACATAGAGAAGAAAGATAAATTCAAGTTTACGCCAAGGTTAAAAGGGTATTCTGCAGTTCTTTTTATTCTTGTTGGAGTTCTAATTGGTATGCTATTTTTAAGAAATGAATTAGAAGCAAATATCTTACGCCTACCAGGGCAATTATATGAACACAAAGAAGGAAATATTATTAGTAATGTTTATACCTTTAAATTAGTTAATAAGACCTCTAGAGATATTGAAGACGTAAGCTTTAAACTTCTTTCTCACAAAGGAACTATTAAACTGGTTCGTCATGAAGATTTTGTTGTATCTGCGCAGGAATTAGCAGAAGGAACATTGTTTATAGAAATAAATAACTCCGCTTTAAATGGCGATAAAGACAAGCTAAAAATTGGCGTATATAGTGGAGATAAACTTGTAGAAACTACGACCGCAAGGTTTTTAGCTCCTAGAAGTTACAAATAAATAGAACTATGAAAATTAACTGGGGAACAGGTATCATAATTGCCTTTATTGCTTTCATAAGTTTTATACTATTTTTTGTAGTTAAAATGAGTACCGACAACAGAGCTAATCATGATTTGGTTACTGAGGAATATTACAAAGCAGAGCTAGCTTTCCAAAATGAGATAGACGCAGGTAATAACGCAAGAAATATTGATATAAAAATAGAGAAAACCAAAGAAGGTCTTTCTATTCAGTTTCCTAAAAATATAAACACTGAGGCTTTCAAAGGAACAGTGTCCCTATACAGACCATCTAATAAACACTTGGATTTTGACTTACCTTTAAGTCTGTCCAATTCACATTTGCTCATACCTGACAAACGTTTGTTAGATGGTCGCTGGGACATTAAAGTATTCTGGAACTATAATGGCAAAGAATATCTACATAAACAAAGCATTACGTATATTCAACAAAAGTAAAATGTAAATGTTACTATCTGCACTAGCATTAGGATTAATGGGCAGCTTACACTGTGTAGGCATGTGCGGTCCAATTGCTTTTATGCTGCCTGTTGACAGAAATAATAACCTTAAAAAATTCACCCAAATATTCATTTACCATTTTGGCAGATTATTAGCTTATAGTATTATGGGCTTAGTATTTGGTTTTTTAGGTAAAAGCTTACAAGTATTTGGCCTTCAACAAAAATTATCAATTGCCATTGGAATATTAATGATTCTGGTAGTTCTTATTCCCTATAAAACATTTAATAAATACAATTTCTCTAAACCTGTTTATAAAATTATCAGCAAAGTTAAAAACCAACTAGGCAAAGAACTAAAGAAAAAAACACCGGATACTTTTTTAACTATAGGTTTTCTTAACGGTTTTCTTCCTTGTGGATTAGTCTATATGGCCTTATTTGGTGCTATAGCAATGGCCAATGCATGGCAAGGAGCTCTTTATATGATTCTCTTTGGGCTAGGTACTATTCCTTTAATGACCACCGCCATCTACTTTAGTAGTCTTTTAAAAGGAGTTGCAAGACAAAAAGTTCAAAAAATAATTCCTGTCTTTGTTGTTCTCATTGGGGTGCTTTTTATTTTAAGAGGGCTAGGGCTAGGTATTCCATATATTTCACCTCAACCTGTAACAGAAGTAATATCTTCTGAAATAGACTGCCACAATTAACTACCTTAACCTTTTAAGACCAATAGCATGACCAAAAAAAAAGACATCGCAAATAGAACTGATGTAAAACTACTTGTTGATACTTTTTATGAAAAAATAAGAGCGCATGAAACTCTAGGCCCCATCTTTAACTCTATCATTACAGATTGGGATGCCCATCTAATTCTATTAACCGATTTCTGGGAAACCCAACTCTTTTTAAAGCGTAAATATTATGGTAATCCCGTTACGGCTCACCAAGAGGTAGAAACCAAAACAAAAGGTACAATAACATCCGAACATTTTGGCTTATGGTTAAATGATTGGCATGAAACTATTGACGAGTTATTTGATGGAGAAATTGCTTGGATAGCTAAAAATAGAGCACAAAAAATGTCTACTATGTTATTTTTAAAAATGTTTGAACATAGAGAGAATCATAATAAGTAGAGGCTCCTAAGAATAAGCCCTTTTTATATTATTTTTAAAAATAAGCAGTAACGCTAAAGGAATAAAAACACTTACAATAACCAATACTACTTCATAATTTTCGAACATTACAATATTCTGCCAAATACTAAACCCCCTCGAAAAGATTAAAATTTCTGTCAGTAAAAAACCAAAAACATACACATAGAAACTTATTTTAGATATTCTAATTAACCTAAAAAAATCTAAAAATAAAAAAAGTCCTATGGTGACTACTCCTAAAAACGTCCAATGCAAATAGCCTATAGTAAAACTTAAGACCGTAGCCGCAAGTTTTGCAAAATAAGGAAAAGAAGATAGTAATTGTAAAGACATTTTAAGAACCATTAAAACAACTAATAAACTAAGCATTCTTGCTTGTATACTAGAGAACAATTCGCTGGAATTAGTTACTTGTTTTAAATACATGAATATTAAGCACCCAAAAGCAAATATTTGTAATAATGCACCAATACCAGCAATATAATTAACATATAAAGGAGGACTAATCCATAAAACGGAAAGTAAAAAGGTTAGTATTATTCCTATATTAAAACTCCAGACAAAGCGTAAAAACCTAATCTTTTCTATTTCTATTTTATAACTTTCCATTACAAAAAAGAAAATCCCAATCAATCCCATAATCATCCAGCCATTGTACTGAAAATGTAAATAAAAGTATATCGCTATTCGGTACCAGATAGAGGTTGGCCCTAAAGTGTTCATAATAATACCCAATACCCATGGTCCAATACTAGAGAGTAACAAATAACTTAAGGCAATTAAAAAACAGGTATAAGCATACGTTTTTTTATATTTTTTAGGCGTATTCTTAATAAAAAACCAAGTAAACCAGTAAGAAGCAAATAGAAACAAGGTTGAAAAGATAATAGACACTACAGCATACCCTTGAAAAGGAAAACTTAATAACATTCCTACTAAGGTGACTTGGGTAAACCAAAAAATTCGACTATAGCGCTTATCCAAATTTTCATCACTTAAATATAATTTATACAACAAAGTAGTTAAAGCCAAATAAACCCACCCCAAAAGAGCTATATGAGAATGTGTATGAACTATAAATTTATAATTCACAGGAATATCTAGTAAATGGAAAGAACGCAATATAACTCCCAAGAAAGCCGCTATAAAAAAGAACCCAAGTGCTATTAAAATATGCTGCCTTAGTTTTAAGATGGTTGGTTTCATTATGTTAATCTAATTACAATACTGCACTTAATCCCTGACAAATATCATGTTTTTTGAGCTAGAATAATCGAAAATTTGCTGTTGGTATATTAACTAATGAATTTACCTTTCAATACGTAACAAAAAAATCATGGCAAAAACACATTCGTTTCACATTCCTGTTATGGGAATAGGCTTTACCATAGATTCTCCTTTAAAAGTTTCCCATTTTGGAATAGACTCTGTTATTTCTTTAGTAGATGATATTCTATTAGAGAAACTTCGCAAAATGTATTGCGAAATTTCAGAATTACCTTATTCGGAAATAACGGAAAAAGCAGAGGATTTTAGAGCCAAAAGAATAACCTCTTACCTTAATCTTATTCAAGATTTAGCAGAAGAGAAGTTCGAGGCATTTAAAAATGCTACGCAAGAATCTAGTAATGAAATAAAAAAATATTTTTCTATTTTACCAGATTCTTCGTCATTAAAACAAGAGTTTAATAAACTTACCAAAGAGCATTTTAATGTAGATGAAATTAAGCATTGGCTTAAAGACAATTTATCTATGGGTAGTATTGATGTTAACATCATGACTAAAGTAGATAAGGATAATTATGTAAAGAAAGAGCAACTTCCAACAGAGTATAACGATGCTCATGCTGCGCTTAGAGGATACGCTACTAGTGACCTTAGCTCTTCTCTTATTTTATCTGCAGGAATGAATCCTAGGTTGTATAGCTATCTAGAACAATTCGAGGATTTTTTCCCGGATGAAAATGGATACATAAAAAAGAAAATAGTGCTTAAAGTTAGCGACTTTAGATCCGCTCTAATTCAAGGGAAATTCTTAGCCAAAAAAGGGCTTTGGGTATCCGAGTACCGTATAGAATCTGGCTTAAATTGTGGCGGACACGCTTTTGCTACAGATGGTTATTTAATGGGGCCTATACTAGAACAATTTAAAGAAAAAAAAGATTCTTTAGCCGCTTCTATTCATGCTATTTTTGCTCCTGCTTTAGAAAGAAAAGGTAAAGCTGCTCCTGTAAAAGTATTGCCTATAAAATTAACGGCTCAAGGTGGTGTAGGAACATCGGAAGAGCACGATTTTATGCTTAATCACTATCAGGTAGATTCTGTAGGTTGGGGAACTCCTTTCTTATTAGTTCCTGAAGCTACAACTGTAGATAATGCTACCGTTGAAAAGCTAGTAAAAGCTAAAGAAAAAGACCTTTACCTAAGTAATATTTCTCCTTTAGGAGTTCGTTTCCAGAGTTTAAGGGGTAATACTAAAGATGGTGAGAAAGCAGTTAATATTGCTAAAAACAGACCAGGAAGCTCTTGTCCTAAAAAGTTTGTTTCTTTAAACAAAGAATTTAACGGTACAGATTTATGCATAGCCTCTAGGCAATACCAACACTTAAAATTACAAGAGTTAGAAAAAGAAGTTATAACTAAAGAAGAATACAATAGTAAATACGAAAAAATTGTTGAAAAATCTTGTATCTGTGTTGGTCTAGGAACATCTGCCCTACTAGCATATGGATTAGACACAAAAACAGAAGGAACAGGCGTATCTATTTGCCCTGGACCTAATATGGCATATTTCTCTAAAATTATGAAATTAGAAGAGATTACAAACCATATTTACGGACGTACTAATATTATTACAAGAACGGATCGCCCGCATATGTTTATTAAAGAACTTAGCATGTATCTAGATTATTTAGAAGAAAAAATCGAGGAAACCAAAAATACAATTACGGCCAAACAGATTAAATACCTTACTACTTTTAAGAACAACTTAAATGAAGGTATAGCATACTACCAAAATCTATTTGTTACAAAAACATCTTTCTTAAAAGAGTTAGAACTTGGCAAGAATGTACTGGATAATATGGCTGTTGAAATTGAAAAAATGCAACTACCAAAACCATTAAAAGGTATCATCGTTTAGTGCTTTTTTCTTTTTATTGAAGTAATTTGTTTTTTTAAATGGTTTTTAAAAAAACAAATCACTTCAATAAAATAACTATTACGAACACAAATAGAAATAGGAAAATATAAATACTTGTTTTCCAAATAGTGTGTGCTTTCTTAAATTCCATAAACTGAAAAGCCACACCTATGAACTTTATAGCTGCCAAACCTAATATTACATACCCAATACTATGCGCCCTATTGGTGGAGAATAAAACCGAAATTATGGTTAACACCATTAAAAACAACCAAGTCATTACATTATCTTTCTTCATACTAAAATAATAAATAGAGTATAGGAAATAATAAAAGCCATATTAAATCGCACATATGCCAAAAAGCTGCACTAGCTTCTATGTCCTCTATGTTCGATTCTCCCTTTGCTACACCTCTAAGAATAGAAAATAAAATTATTATACCTACTACTACATGTATATAATGAAATACTGTTAGCAACCAATAAAAGGTAAAAAAAGTGTTGGTTCCTAGAGTTAAACCTGCTTCTATTTTTTCGTAGAATTCAAAACTCTTAAAGCCTAAAAAAAGGAACCCTCCTAAAATAGTTAGCTTTATAAAAAAAGCCGCTTTACTAAAATTCTTATTTTTAAAATATGCAACTCCCGTAGCCATAAAAAAGCCACTGGTAATTAACAACATCGTATTTATAGTCCCTATTGTAATATTTAAGCGCAACCTAGACTCATGAAATACTTTGGCTTCTTCTTGCCCATAATACACCATAACAATTAAAGAAACTCCATAGGTAAAAAGCTCTAAAAAAATAATAATGCCCATTAAAATTCCCCCTGGAGGATAATAAAAATTTGGAGAATTAGTGTTAGTACTGGTCATTTAACTTTGGTGTTTAATTTTATCATAAAGCTTTACTAAAGATTGTAATAGCTCTACCGGAGTAGTTAAGATTTGATAGTGATTTTGCCCAAACATTTGCGGTAAATAATATTTAGCTTCTGCCTCTATAGCTAAGGCATAGGAGTTAATATTACGCTGATTTAATTCTCGCAAAGCTTGTTTTACATCATTTACACCATACTTACCTTCATACTTATCATAATCATTAGGCTTTCCGTCCGAAATAAGTATCACCCATTTATTCTTTGTATCTCGAGTGTCTAATAACGCCCCAGAATGTCTTAAAGCAGCGCCTATTCGTGTATAACCCGAAGGTTCTATTGCTCCTATCTTATGTTTTGCTTTATCCCAAGGATCATCAAAACCTTTTAGAGTTAAATAGGTGGCATAATTTCTTGTTTTAGAGTAAAAACAGTCTATAGAAAAATCTACATTAAACTCCTCTAAAATCTCTCCGAAAATGATAGATACTTTCTTTTCAACATCTATAACTTTATTGCCTGCAGCATACCCATCACTAGACAAACTGCTATCTAACAAAATGAGAATAGATATATCTTTTTCTTTTTTTCTTTTGGATAAATATATTTTGTCTGATGGTGTGTGTCCCGAGTGCATATCTACATACAAATCGGTTATAGCATCTAAATCGAATTCATCCCCTTGGGTTTGCCGTCGTTGCTGTTGATACTTATTATTTACCGAAGTAAGCATTTTTCGCAATCCCGATAAAGTAGAAGCATTTTCTCGTAACGTTCGTTTATAATACCCGCTATTCGTTTTTAATTGCTTTTTAGGGTATACTTTACAAAAATCGGTTTTATACTTTCTTTTTGTATAATCCCACTCATCATACAATACATGGTAATCATTAGACTCTAATTCGGCACTTTCAGAAATGGTGGTATTTTCAATAAAATCTGCTTGGTATACAGAATGCACAGGGTCATCCACCCGTACCGTATGTTTCATATTTAAATCTTCCAAAGCATTAGAATGATCATCTAAATCGTCATCACCATCAAAATCTCGCCACCCACCTTCCCACTCTTCGGCAGTTTCTACTTTTTCAAAACTATGATTTAGCACAAAATCTTCCTGTGCCTTCTTATCTATTTCTTGGGTAACTATTTCTTCTACTGCATTAGCTTTTAAAATAGTATTAATTTCATTTTCCACCGCATTTTTAACTTGTTCCGAAATGTTTTTTAATACATTTTTTTTTGGAACCTCAACGGAATTACGCATCCATTTACCATATAAAAAAGTAGTATCTACGTCTTCCTTATCCTTTACTTTAGAAGCATATAAATTTTGAAGCTCTTTTACTATTTTCAAGGTTAAGGGAAACTGCTGATATACTTCTTTTAAAACAATATCAGATGTTGTTTTTGCTTTTTCTTGGGCTTCTTCTAGTGTAAACTCTATGTTAGTAGCATAATTGAAATCTAAATTTTTCTGTACCGACAAATAGATAATTCTAAATAAGTAAAAGTTTATATTCTTATCTGACTCTAAAAATTCGGAATACCGCTCGGGCACAAAAAAACTATCATTCTTATAACCGCCTTCTCTTTTGGCAGCATAAATTTCTATTGGCTTACCTGTAATAGCCCGTGCTAAAATAGTTAACCTTGCTTTTATTTTGGATAATTTAACGGTATGTTCTATTGCCTCTTTCGCATTTTTTTTTCTTCTCTTTAAGAAAAATGCAAACTTGGTAAATAGATATTCATCGGGCTCGAACATAGGGTCTTAAATCATTAAATCGCATAAATCTACCAATGCCTCTGCTATTTCTCTATCGTCTGTAAGAGGCTCTACTATTGCTACCTTAACTGCCAAACGCTTAGGCAAACCAGTCTTAATTAATTTCGCTGCATCTACTAATAATCTGGTAGATACTGTTTCTGTTAAACCTAATTCTGTTAGATTTCTTATTTTATTTGCAATATTAACAAGCTTCTTCGCTATGGAGCCTTCTATCTCCGTTTCGTTCTCTATAATCTCGGTTTCGTTTTTAGCTTTAGGGTACGAAAAAGGAAGGGCTATAAAACGCTGTCGTGTAGATGGTTTTAGTTCTTTAAATCCTTTTTGATACCCTGGATTAAAAGAAGCTACAAGCATAAAATCTTCATGCGCTTTTACGGTTTTTCCGAGTTTATCTATATAGAGTTCTTTTCTATGATCTGTTAACGAGTGTATAGCAACAATAACATCTGGTCTTGCTTCTGCTATTTCATCCATATATAATATTGCTCCTTCTTTAACAGCAGTAGTTAAGGGGCCATCTATCCAAATGGTTTCGGCTCCTTTTATTATAAAACGTCCTATTAAATCTGTAGAAGAAGTTTCCTCATGGCAAGAAATGGTAATCATTTTTTTATTTAAATGATGCGCCATATAGTCCACAAAACGTGTTTTACCAGTTCCCGTAGGGCCTTTTAGAAGTACAGGTATTTTGTTCTCGTAACTGTGATTAAAAACCTCTACTTCTTTTCCTATTTGATGGTAATATGGGGCTATTTCAGTCATGTCTGTCGGTATAGGTTCTCTATTAATTACTAAGCTCTTTTTCTAACTGAATAGCTTTTGTGAATAAAATATTATTTTCTAAATGAATATGTTGGTGTAAATCTTGCTCAAACTCCTCTAGTTTTGCATAAAGGGCTCTAAACGTATTACAAGCATTTTCTGGTGGCGTGTAATTATTGGTTAATTGCGCTATTTTTTTAAAAATATCACCAGCAATTTCATGCTCTTGTTCCATCATTGCAACAGGATTATTTACGGTTCCAAAAGGAGGAGTTTCTATTTCCCCTTTTAAAGAAACCATTTTCTTTATATATGGAAACAATATCATCTCTTCTTTTTGTAAGTGCGTGGTAAGCTCATTAGCAACGGCTACAAACAGCTCGTTTATCTCCAAAACCTCTGTGTAATGATGCCCGTGAACCTTCGCTACTCTATTAGAATACTGTAGAATTAATGGAATGGAATCTTGTACATAAGTATGGTGTACATTTATAATATGATCTATTAAAAAACCAAGCTTCCAAGAGTTATAATCATATGCTTTTTGCGGCCTATCTACTATAGACAGCTCTTCTTCTAATTGTGAAAAATCTACATTCTTATTTTCGCAAGCTTTAGCTATACTTATTCCCCCACCACAACAGAAATCAATACCGTATTTCTTAAATATATGGGCTGTCTTAATATTTTCTGTTACTGTTTCTCCTACTGTTTTATCCTTTGTAATAACCATTATTATATTCTTTATCTAATTAATTCTTTAATTTTTAAGATTGTTTCTTTATTATCTACTCCTAATCCTTCTTGTTGGTGTATTAGCTCACCTTTAGCATTGAGCACACTAATAATATTAGAATGGGAGAAATCTATTGGCGAAATTTGTTTATACTTCATTGCTAAAACGTTAGCAAATTCCCTAACACCATCTTTTGTACCTTGTAAAAAAGTCCAATGTTCTTCATCCATTTGATTTTCCAATGCAAATGCTTTTAAATGTTCTGGCGTGTCCGTTTCAGGGTCTATACTTACCAAAACAAAATGCATATTCTTCCTATTTTCCTGTGGTAATTGTTTTTCTATATTTCGCATATCTGCTACCAGTCTTGGACATGCCGCTTTGCAAGTAGTATAAATCATAACCATTACCAACGTTTTTCCTTTTAAGTCTTTTAACTCTATAGTTCTATTTTCTTCGGTGACCCATTTAGTGGTTAAGTTAAAAATGGACTCCTCAGAAATATAATCCGCTTCCACTTTCCTTACAGATTTAGCGACTTCCATCAAATCCATTTTACAAATCTTACAATTGCCAGGTTCGTTATATGTAATATCCCCTTCGCAATGCATAGGGCATTCAAAAATGGCAACCCCATTATTTTTGGCGGCTCCATCTCTGCAAGAAAATTGCAGTAGTAAAATCCCTATAAAAATTAAAATATATTGTATGTTTCTCATTTTTTAATTTTTATCTTTTACACACCTAAAACCAAGATTTCGCATGGTATATTTTGCCTTACTACTACCACGAATAGCATATCGCATAAAGGCGGCATAGTTCATTAAATCGGTAGCTCCTATAGCTGCACTTCCGCAAAATAGATTACTATCTTTGTCTACATCTTTTCTCGATTCCCCAGATACTAATACCGAATTAAAATCGGAGGTCCATTCCCAAACCAATCCGTGCAAATCGTATACACCCCAATAATTTTTAAAAGTAGAACCAATACTATTATTATACGTTTTAGGCTTTTCATACCAACTTAAAATAAATTGATTGTATGTTTTTAAAGGTCTCGCATCAGCCAGGTTTTCATTAGCCATTGCTACATACTCCCATTCATCTACCGTTGGTAATCGTTTCCCTTGACAGTCGCAATATGCTATAGCAGCAAACCATGAAATACTAGTTACGGGTGCTTTTAGATTTTGAGAAGAATCCAATTCTATATCCGATTTCCACTGCACTAGATAATTACCATCAACAAATAATTTTTTCGCTTTTGATTTTTTCCATTTGGGATTCTTTCTAACAAATGCTACAAATTCTTCATTAGTTATTGGATACACGTCCATAAAAAAATTAGAAATAGTTACTTGTAAAGAATCTCTGCCGTATAATGGCACATAAGTTCCTCCTGTAATGAAGGCCATCTTGGATTGACAATCCGCATGGGTAGTCCAAAACAAGACAAAACAGATTCCCCATCTTACAATAGCCTTATTTACAGAACTAATATGTTCTTTATTAATGGGCATTCTTTACTTCTAAAACCATCATTTCTGTAACATTAGTTTTATTATTTCCCCAAGAATTATACACATAGGTTAAAACATCTGCTACTTCTGAATTTGTTAAGGTTTGTTTCGTCATTACACTATTATATTTGGCACCATTTACCATAATTTCCCCAGATTTACCATTAAGTACAATATCAATAGAACGTTTAACATCCGCATTTAAATAATCTGACTTTGCCAATGGAGGAAAAGCATTTGAAATACCTTCTCCGTTTGCCTGGTGGCATGCAAAGCAGGTGTTTGTATAAATTTGTTTCCCAGATGAAATTTTTTCCTGCAAGGTCTTTTTACTCTTGTTTTCAACTGTTTCTTTGGTATCCGTTGGCATGGTTTGGATGGTACCTCCTTCTGGATTATAAATCCCTTCTTGCACTACTCCAGAATAAAGTGCTTTGTTTTCTTCTCCGTTTACTTTTAACATCGCTAAAGCACCCTTATTAAACGCTCTAAAAATAGCGTGATCCACTAAAATAAATGTTCCAGGCACATCCACTTTAAAATCAACAATTGCAGCTCCTCCTGCAGGTATTGAGGTTGTCTGTACATTTTTATTTAATACAGACCCTCCTTCTATATGCACATTATCAAAAATTTCTCCAATTACATGGAATGATGATGTTAGGTTAGGACCTCCATTACCAACAAATAAACGTACCGTTTCTCCTACATTTGCAGTTATAGCGTTATCCCCTGTTAATGCACCTACTTTACCATTAAACACGACATAATCTGCATCTTCATCTATAGCCTTTTGCATATCAAAAGATTGCACGCCGGGTTCGCCGTATTCTCCTTTAGTATAAAAATCTCCTTGCATTATATAATACTCTTTGTCTACCTTAGGTAATCCTCCTTCTGGTTCAACCAAAATTAGACCATACATTCCATTAGCAATATGCATTCCTACCGGTGCAGTTGCACAGTGATAAACATATAATCCTGGATTCAGAGTCTTAAATGAGAACATTTTTTCATGACCTGGAGCAACAAACGATGATGTTGCCCCTCCTCCTGGTCCTGTTACAGCATGCAAATCTATATTATGAGGTAGTTTATTCTCTGGATGGTTAGCCAATGTAAATTCTACTTCATCCCCAACACGTGTTCTAATAAAACTGCCTGGTACCGATCCTCCAAAGGTCCAATAAACATATTTAACCCCATCGGTCATAGTTCCTTCTTTTTCAAGAATTTCCATATGAATTTTAAGCTTTTTTGCTGAGCGGTTACCAACAGGAGCTGGCACAAATGGAGGAGCAGTCAATTCTGCTTCCATTTCTCCTGAAATATGAATTTTAGAAGCATCATCTATTACCGTTGCTTGGTTATTCTTATTTTCTCTTTTACAACTTGTAATTGCTAGTATAGCCATTGCTGTAAAACCAAATACTTGAATTATTCGTTTAAAAAATTTCATAATTTAGGTTTATGGTTAGTGTTATTCTTTAATCTCTAATGCCTCATCTGTAGGGCGTCCGTATTTTATAAAATCAACTATATATAGCACAATTCCTGCTGTAAATAGAGACGCACAGATAATAAGAACTACAAAATGGATACTTATTTCGTTTTGTACTTCCATAAAATCCATTTTAAGTTTACGCTCTAAATATACTTGTACTACTCCTGCTACTCCAAAGGCAACTGTCATCCCAATCATCCCAATATTAGATGTCCAGAAAGCTGCTCTTCCTCTTGCTCCATCATACAGTTTTCTTCCTGTAAGATTAGGTAAGGCATAACTAATTATCGCAAGTACAATCATTGCATAGGCTCCCCAAAATGCTAAATGTCCGTGCATTGCTGTAACCAAAGTACCGTGCGTATACAAATTTGTTTGTGGTAATGTATGTGCAAATCCTAATAATCCTGCACCAATAAAAGATACAATTGCAGATCCTAATGTCCAGAATAAAGCAATTTTATTAGGGTGTTTCTTTTCTCCTTTTCTGTACATATTTACAGCAAACAATGCCATTGCTAAAAATGCTAGCGGCTCTAGGGCAGAGAAAATACCACCTACAATTAACCAAATTTTATTTACTCCTATGTAATAGTAATGGTGCCCTGTACCTAATATTCCAGATAAAAAAGTTAAACCTACAATTACGTATAACCATTTTTCTATAACCTCTCTATCTACCCCAGTAAGTTTTATTAATAAGAAAGAAAGAATACCTCCCATAATAAGCTCCCAAACACCTTCTACCCATAAATGTACCACCCACCATCTAAAAAAAGAATCGGATACTTGACTATCAAAAGGTATCATTCCTGGAATGTATAACAAAGCCGCAAACAAAAGCCCCATTGTTAAGACTAACGCAGTGGTAGTTTTTCGTTTTCCTTTGTATAAGGTAGCTATTATTAGTCCTAAAAAAAGAAGAACATTTACTACAACTAAATAATCTAATTGTCTTGGTATTTCTAAGAACTTACGTCCTTCCCACCAATTAAAATGATACCCTATTATAGCAGTAACACCTACTAATGCCAAGGATATTAATTGTACATAAGCGAGTTTTACACTTACTAATTCTTTTTGTGCTTCTTCTGGTATAATATAATAGGCTGCTCCCATAAAACCAGATAATAGCCAAACTACCAATAGATTGGTATGTACAGCTCTTGCGGTATTAAAAGGAATAAATTCATGTAATCCGTCCATACCAATACGGGCAAATCCCATGATAAAGCCATAGACAATTTGTAATACTAATAGTAGCATAGATAAGGCAAAAAACCAATAGGCTACTTTTTGTGATTTATATTTCATTGTGATACTATTTTGGTCGGTTTATTTTTTTTTGTCTTTAGCAAGTGGCGATACTACGGTCTCAAAGCCATTTAAGTCTATATCATCTATCCAATCAAAGAAGGCGATTAAATCTGCTGCTTCATCTTCTGAAAAATTATAGGCGACCATCTTTCTACCATTAGGTTCCCATGGTATTGGAGACATTAATACTGCCTTTACATAACCAGGACCTCTACGGTCTAATACTTTAGTTAATTCTGGCGCATAGTATGCCCCTTCCCCTAATATCGTATGGCACCCCATACAGTTATTAGCTTCCCAAAGGTCTTTTCCACGAACTACTTGTTCGGTAATTGCCCCATAATTAGTTTGATCTTGATCTTTACTAAAGGAATAGATGGTTAACCCTATAAAAATTAAAAAGGTTACCAACGTTCCTCCTAGAAAGAATGCTCGTGCTTGCTTTTTTGATAACATATTGGTTGGTATTTGTATTAATATAAAAAGACCTTTATATCTTTAATAACAAAAATACTTCTACAACCTTGCTGATAATATGATTAATATCATACTATTACATCCTTTTTAATCGTAAGTTTTAATGGTAGTAAAAAAATTAAAAATCTTTTCTTTTAGATTTATATGATAATCTCCATATAGGAATCCACGTCCAAACTACAAGTACTATAATGGAAACTATTAATCCAAAATTGGTTCCAAAGAATTTTTTGAAAACTGCTCCTGTATATCCTAAAAGGGCAGATATATCTAACTTCAATAAAATTAAAGTCCTAGATAAATCTATAGGATTAAGCATGGTAGCCGCTAGAGAAAAAGAATCTAAAGGGTATTCTTCAAAAACAATTAAGCTCAATAAAAAAAGACCGTCATAAATAACTGCCATAAATAGCCATAGTAATACAGCATAACCAAACCCTTTTATTTTATTTTCATTAGATAACGCTATATTAAACGCTAATCCAGTAAATATGAAAGTTAAAAAGGCACCTGTAATTAACAGCAGGGAAAAATCCCAAATAGCATCGCTCATAAATAGCCCATAAAGTACAAAGGGTATTCCTAAACCTAATACTAAACTTAAGGTTAAGGAAGAGGCTACTCCAAAATATTGCCCTAGAAAAATCGTTGATCGCTTAATGGGTTGTGCTAATAATAGCTCTGTAAATTCTTTAGAATTATAAAAATACATGACCCCAAAAATGGTTCCTATAAGTGGCACTAGTACTATAATTATATTCATTAAAGTAATTACTGCTTTAGATAAATCATGGTTTAAAAATAATAGCACAAAACCCAGAATTAAGTAGAATATAAAATACACATAACTCCAACGGCTACGCATTAAATCGTAAAAACTATATTTAAGAATCTTAAGCATGATCGGTATGTGTTGCTATTGCTACTATGGCATGTTCAAAATCTGTCTGATTAGTTTTAACCATCAATTCTTTGATACTGCCTTTAAAATAAATTTTCCCTTCTAATAAGTATACAATTTCATCGGAAATCTCTTCTACGAATTGCATAATATGAGATGTAATTAATATTGTTTTTCCTTTTTCTTTTTCTTTACCAATCCATTCTTTTAAATGAATTAAAGATGCTGGGTCTAATCCTGTTGTGGGTTCATCTAAAATTATTAATGGACTATCGAACATAAAAGTTAAAACAAGATTTACTTTTTGTTTTGTTCCTCCAGAAAGGTTGCTTAATTTTTTATCTAAAAAAGGTTCCAAACCAAAAAGAGCAATTAGCTTTTCTTCATCGCTTGGTTTCTGGCGTAAATCCTTAATCATTTTTATTAGTTCTTTTACCTTTAAATTACCTGGAAAATTGGCAATCTGTGGTAAGTAATCTATTTCTTGTCTGTATTGCCAACTGTTATGAATATTCTTATCCATAACAGTAATAGTCCCTTTGTTTGGCAATACCATTCCTAATATACTTTTTATTAGGGTAGTTTTACCAGAACCATTAGGTCCTAAAACGGCAAATATTCCTCCTTTGTCAATGGATAAATCCACCCCGGAAAGAACCACATTCTTTCCAAACTTCTTATGTAGATTTTCTATCTTAATCATTCCATTTTTTCATTAGCGGACGTACATCCATTAGATTATCAGGTGTAAATACAGGGGATACTTTCTCGGAAAAATCTATGATATCCATAAATAAACTTCGAAGTAAAACTATAGTTTCGGGAGTTCTATTTACAATATAAGAGAATAACTTTACAGGACGATAAGGAACATCGCCGATACCGTTTTTATCTAAATCATAACCGGTATAACTACTCCAGTAGTTATACTCAAAAACATTGTCATTTAACTTGCTGTTATACGAGAGATCAAAAGAGTTATACATGAAGTTATTATTCTTAAACACATTGGTATAACATGCTCCACGTACTTTAACAGCCCAACCATTATTTAAAAAGTCGTTCCCTTTATACTCAACTCTATTAGAGCCCTCTATATTTATACCAATGGTATTTTCCTCAAAAGTATTTCCAAATATTTCGGCATCATTTATCTCTTTTAACAAGAGACCAAAAGAAGCAGTTCCCCAGTTTTTTTTAAAAATATTGTTATGCATTTTTATCTTTTTTGAAAACATAACTGCCACTCCAGCACCATTATTTTCAAAAACATTATTAGTGTACACATCATCATTAGAAAACATAAAATGCAGACCATACCTTACATTGTTGGTACTAGTATTGTTTTCTATAGTAATATTATCCGAAAATTCTAAATAAATACCATCTCTTACATGTTGCACAATATTCTGAGTTACCTCAATGTTCTGGCAGTACCACAATTGAATCCCATTACCAGAGTTAAACTCTTCTACAGCATCTCCTATTATCTTGTTATGGTATACTTTTCCATTTTTAGATTTCTCCAGATAAATACCAAAAAATAGTTTTTCTAATACTACATTTTGTATTAAAAAATGTTGACTTTTCACTACTCTTATTGCTGCATAATCGGCGGTATAACTTGTACCTACGTTTATAATAAAAAGCCCATCTATTGTAACATTATCCGAAACAATGGTTATTATTTCTCCTTGATCTTCCCCATCAATCACAGGGTAATTTTCTCCTATAATTACCAAGGGCTTGTCTACAACAATATTAAACTCTTTATAGGTGCCTTTTTTAATACGTAAAGTATCAAAATCCGCAGCAGCCTTAACCCCTTCTTGTACAGAGGAAATAGGACATGTAGGGCAAACCGTTATGGTATTAGCTCTAATAGCAACTGCAAAAAAAAGTACGTACGTTAAGACTAGTTGTTTTACTAGCCTCATTACCTTATTATCAAGAATTTAGAATTAGCATTAGCCACAACAGAATGCTTCATCTCTTTAGGAAAATTAAAATGTTGTTGGGCTACTAACTGGTGTGTTTCATTATTTATATGAAAAGAAATATCCCCTTCTAAAACAACTAATTGAGCATCTGTTGGTGATGTGTGCTCAGGAAATATAGCCTCTTTTTCTAAGGAAATAGAAATAATTTCTAAAACTTCTGTTTTAACCACTTTACTAACTTGTAAGCCGTTATAATTTTGTAATTTAATGGTATTATTGATTTGATACATGTCTTACTTTTTAAACTTATTTTGTAATTCTTCCCAAGAATATAGCTTTCCTCCATGCTCTTCCCTTACTTTTTCTGCTTCTTCCTTTGTTTTAAAAGCAGTTAAATATTCGCCCATAGGGCTAGGGACTTCTTTACTAATTAAATAAACTGCCGTAGCTGCATCCATTAATTCTCCGGGTCTATTATAGTCATTCGCTAAAAAAAGTTTTACTTTATTACGATCTATAGTGTTTACATGGTTCATCATACACTCTATAGCATCGAACTTAAACGCTTTTCCTTTTTTAGTTACTATCTCTGAAGCATGCTGCCTATCTACAATTGTCATTTTACAAAAATGACAACCATCGGTACCATACTCAATCGGTTCAGGACTACTATTACATGCACTCAACCATACAGTAATAAGAATAACAAAACTAAATTTTGCTTTCATCTGTTATTTTTTACTTATTTTTTATCCAATGCAATATACAAAGTAACATCTGTGCTAACTCCTAATAGGATTTTATCTTTCGATAATTGCAAATAACTAATGGATAGCTTTCCATTCTTTTTTGCCTACAAAAAAGGCTATAATGGTCATAGACATACCAACAAACATCATATACCCTCCTGTATGTGGCAATGAAGTAACATCAAAATTTAATAGTTTTTTAAAACCAATTAATGGTGGTTTGTAAGACATTGGCGTGCCATCAGGATTGGTTACCTTAATAATGGCATGAGGATCAAGATTACTACCATAATCTAAAAGCCATTCATTAAAATCATACATTCCCAAAAGTCCTAAAACAGACATAAAAATAAACCAAAACAGAAACCACTTGTAACTTATTCTACCTATAAATCCTAAAAAACCAATTATAAATCCTAGGGCTACCATTCCTCCTATTACTTTAGGAAAAGTCTGAAATTCCCACATTTCTTCTGGTTTAGGAATTGTTTTCATACCAATATAATGATTTAATCCATCAATATTCTGAATATCGAATTCTGAAACTCCTTGTATCCCTGTTATATGGATGTTCATACCTAATGGTTCAGGGTATTGAGGCGCCCCCAACATAATGTTCCATAAAGGAAAAGAGTACAGCCCTAGTAATAAAAGGGACCCAAGCATCATTAACACTCCAGCTTTCTTCATTGTATTATTATTTAATTGATTAAATAAAAGCAGGATGGTTAATTAAACCAAACCTGCCTTTATTATAGAAAACATATATACTGCTTTTTTAATATTTTTATTCTCCTAGAGACCAGGATAATTCTAGATTAGAACTTGCAGGAGAAACTCTAATATACCCTTGCATTTCTTGGTGTAGTGCTGAACAGAAATCTGTACAATAGAATGGCCATACACCTACCTTTTTTGGTTCCCAAGTTAACGTTCTAGTTTGTCCAGGTGTAATTAATAACTCTGCATTATTAGCACCAATCATAGCAAATCCGTGAGGCACATCAAAATCTTGTTCTAAGTTCGTGATATGGAAAAATACTTTGTCTCCAACTTTAACACCTTCAATATTATCTGGTGAGAAGTGACTTCGTATCATGGACATATAAATATGAACATTTTTACCGTCTCTAACTACTTTAGTGTCTGCATCGCTTAACGCCTTTTTAGGGTGCTCATTTTCTGCTAACTTGTAGATTTTTTTAGAGTTCTTTTTAATAATTTCTGCTGGGATTGCTGCTGCATAGTGAGGCTCCCCATGAGTAGGGAAATCTAAAAGTAATTCCATTTTATCTCCAGAAATATCATATAATTGCGCAGAGTGTTCCATTTCTGGGCCAGTTGGCAAATATCTATCTTTTGTTATTTTGTTCATTGCGAACATGTATTTACCAAAAGGTTTTGCCGAGTTTCCTCCAGGAATTGTTAAGTGACCAACAGAGTAATACGTTGGTTTTCTATCAATAACTTCCCATGTACCTAATTTCCATTTTACAACTTCAGAAGAAATAAAGAAAGTAGTATATGCATTTCCTTTACCATCAAACTCTGTATGTAAAGGCCCTAAACCTGGTTGCTCTACAGAACCTGCTAAAACATCTTCAAAGTTTAAGATAGGAATACCATAAGCATCGCCATCAAACTTTTTATTCTCAATTGCATCTATCATTTTTGTAAATGAATGTACCGTTAAGTTCGCTGATAATTTACCATTACCCACAATATACTCTCCAGAAGGATCTACATCACAACCATGAGGTGATTTTGGTGTTGGTAATAAGTATACAGCTCCAGGAACCTCTGAAGGGTTAACTACACGTACTTCTTTTTTCATGGTAGAAGTTGCAGTATGCGTTCCTTCATCATATACGTTATGTGCATAATCTGCTGGCATCATTGTACCACCACCATTATTTACGTATTCTTCAATTTTTTTCCAGTTAATAGCTGCAATAAAATCTTTATCGTTTTGAGACGCATTAACCTCTAAAAGTGAGTTAGCTTCTTCTGTATTATATGTTGTAAAGAAGAACCAACCATGAGATTTTCCTCGTCCAGGGTGTGATAAATCATAATTAAAACCTGGCATTAGAACTTGGAATTTAATATCCATATGTCCATGTTCTGGATCTACAGAGATAAAAGATAAAGCCCCTTTAAAGTTTCCTTTATAATCTTTAATAGACATATCTTTTTGTGGAATTGGCACAGAAAAACGTGTTCCTGCAACAACATACTCCGTATTTTCTGTAATAAAAGAAGAACTATGGTTACCCGCACTATTTGGAACTTCAATAATTTCTTCCGTTTCAAAAGTTGTTAAACTAACTCTCGCTATACGTGGTGTGTTGTTTCCATTAATAAATATCCAACGACCATCTAATTCTCCTTTAGTTTGAGAAATGTCTGGATGATGCGAATCATCCCAAGGAATGAAGCCATAAGATGTTTCTAACATAGGCTTGGTTTCTTCCGAATACCCATAACCATTTGTTGGGAATTGAGAGAAAACAGGAATTTCTTTAAACATTCTTCCTGAGGGTAGGCCATAAACCGTAAGGTTACCACTATATCCTCCAGATATAAATGCGTAATGGGAGTCGTGTTCCCCAGGAGCCACATAAACCTTTTCTGCCGCACTAGAAGACAAAGCCCCATTGGCAGAATTATCTCCCTTGGGATTGCAACTTGTTAATACCATTGCAAAGCCCAATAAGGCAATAATAGAATAGCTTAATTTTTTCATTTTTATTTTTATTTTGTATTTGTTGTTTTAGTTTTTACTCTGTTGGGGGTAACATAACCTTGTCTACTACATGTACAATTCCATTACCTGCAGGTATACTTGCAATAATTTTAGCTCCACCAACATAAACGTCGCCATCTTTAACTTCTACAACTACGCTTTGGTTATTTGCTTGTCCCAACTTTTTAAATTTCTTTAAAAACTCTTTGCTATAATTTCCTGGAGTTACATGGTATTTTAAAATATTTGCTAAATCATTTTTATTCTCTGGCTTTAACAAAGTAGCTACGGTACCCTCTGGAAGGGCATCAAAAGCAGCATTTACTGGAGCAAAAACCATTAATGGCCCTGCATTCACTAATGCATTTTCTAAACCCGCAGCTTGTACTGCCGCAACTAAAGTTGTGTGGTCTTTGGAACCAATAGCTATATTAAGCACGTTAGGCGTAGATTCATCATCTGTAATAAAGGCTTGCCCTGTTTTTTTAGTCTCTGTTTTTACCGTTGTGCTTTGTGCTTCTCCACTTGCTCCTGTTTTAGCTTCATTTTTACAGCTAACCATACTAGTTAACAAAAAAAGAGAGCCTACAAATAATTTTAAATTGGTTGTTATTTTCATAATATTTGGTTGTTATAATGTTCTAAAGTATTCTAAAACTTCTCTAGCTTGCTCCTCGGTAAGACCTTGATTTGCCATTGGAGCTCCATTAAATTCCATTAACAATTCTTTTGCTAATGCATCCTCTTTTACCATTCCTTCTGGATTAAGAATCATATTCATTACCCATTCCGGAGATCTTCTTTCTAAAATTCCATTTGGCGGTGGGCCAATAAATTTTTTGCCAATTCTATGGCAAGCCAAGCACATTTTATTGTAAATATCTTCCCCTTTGGCTGCTAAAGCCTTATCTACTTCCGCACCTAAGGTTACCGATTTTACAGGCCCAACTCCTTTCGTTGTAAGATCAATTTTTTCAGACGCCTTTACAGTAGTTGCGGCTTTAGTTTCTTTCTTTACCGTTGTGGTTTTTTGCCTGTCTACACTAAAACCTTCTTTTTTCTTTTCTTCCTTTCCTCCACAACTAATAATTAGTAGTGAAAATACAAGTACTATACTCTTAAATACAATTTTCATTTGTTACGGTTGTTATTAAATTATACCTCAAAAATAATTGTGTCAGCAAGCTTAAACTATGACAAATGTCATATTTAAGACTAAAACGTCTTTTTATATTTATTCCTTTTTATTAGATGTTTAGTATTTTCACATTCCATTAATTATATTATGCTTTCGAACTCTTCAAAATATGCTCTTAAAGCCGTTTTATACCTTGCATTAAACTCGGATGAGAGCCGTAAAATATTAGCAAAAAACATTAGCGAACCCATTAATGTTCCTAGAGCTTATATTGCTAAATTATTACAAGAACTATCTCGTCACAACCTAGTATCTTCTACTCGTGGTCCTAAAGGAGGGTTCTTTTTAAATGTAGAGAATAGAGCTGCCACCTTAATAAAAATTGTAGATGTAATTGATGGAGATCATCGATTAAGATCTTGTATGCTAAGTTTAAAAGAGTGTAATGAAGATCACCCTTGTCCTTTACATGGGTTGGTTGGAAATGCAAAATCAAATTTTATAAAAAACTTAGAAAAGACTACTATCAATGACTTAGCAATAGATTTAGAACAACAGAAATCTTTCTTACCAGTATAAATTTATACTCTTTTTCTTGTTATTAAGTATTGTTCTACGCTTTCATTTTTTTACAAAAAAAAAGGGAAGCCAACTACAACCTCCCCTTTACATCAACTAAAATTATATAAATAAATCACTAAATCCTAAAGGTAACTACGGGCACATTAGAGTGGTTTGCAATATCCTCTCCTATACTACCCATAAAAAAGTGTGATAGCCCTTTACGTCCATGTGTAGGAATTCCGATAATATCAGCACCGCTATTATCACTATAATTTAATATTCCTTTCTCTACACTATAATCATTATAAATCTTTACTTCTGCTCCTATACCTCCTTTTCTTAAGAATGTATTTATGCGTTTATAGGCATCCGAAGTACTTAAAAAATCGTCTCCTGGAGTATTTATAAAAACTAATTCTAATTTTGCTTTTAACATATCTGCAAAATCTTTTGCTTTTTTATATGCTACTAGACTTTCCTCCTTAAAATCGCATGCAAAAACAAAATTGTCTATTTTAAAATCTACATGTTCTTTTTTAATTACCAATACTGGTATATCTGCATTCCTAACTACTTTTTCTGCATTAGAGCCAACAAATATCTCTTTTAATCCGTCGGTACCATGAGAACCCATTATAATTAAATCGGCTTTATTCTCGCTAGCCACTTCATTTACTTCACTAAAAACTTTAAAATGCTTTATAATTGGAGTTAGCTTAACGTCTTTTAAATAGTCTTTACTCAAAAAGGCGTTAAATCTTTTTTCTGCAAGTTTTAGAAAAAATACAGTTTGTTCCGGATGCATTCCTCCTTCTGAAGAAATCATAGCTTGGTTCAATTCTAGCATATGTAATGCTAATACTTCTGAATCGTGTTTTTTAGCTAATGAAACAGCTACTTTTAAAGCATTTTCGGATTGTTCGGAAAAATCTATAGGTACTATTATTTTTTTCATCATACTAAAATTTAAATTGTCATTGAAAATAAGCGCGTTTCTGGTGCTTTTCTGTGTAAAAGAACGTCAAAAGCCATACATATATTGCGTATAAATGGCTTCCCTTCTTGTGTTACTTGCAGTGTATTTTTCGATATAATCACCAATTGATCCAACTGCATTTCTTGCAATTTCCCCAGTACAGTCTCTATATCTTTAAAATACGAGCTTTCACTAGACCATGAGGTCTGGTATGTACACATAAGGTTTAAAATGTGCTTCCTAATTATTTCATCTTCCCTAGTTAATATATGTCCTCTATATATTGGTATTATTTTATTTTCTACTAAGTGGTTATATTCTTCTAAGCTTTTTACATTTTGCGCAAAGCTATACCAGCTATCGCTAATACTAGAAGCTCCTAAACCTACCATAAGTTGGGTTTTAGATGCCGTATATCCCATAAAATTACGGTGTAATTCACCTATATCCATAGATTTATGAAGACTATCTGAAGGCAAGGCAAAATGATCCATACCTATTTCATTATAACCTACTTCTATTAATAACTTCTTCCCTTTTTCATACTGCTCTCTCTTCTCCTCTGCAGATGGCAAATCGACATCTTTATATCCTCTCTGACCATTGCCTTTTAACCAAGGCACATGGGCATAACTATAAAAAGCTAAGCGATCGGGCCTAAGCTCTTTTGTCTTTAAGATTGTCTCTTTAACATGTTCTAAAGATTGAAAAGGTAATCCAAAAATTATATCGTGCCCAACGGAAGTATATCCTATTTCTCTGGCTACTTCTGTGGCTCTCTTTACATTTTCAAAGGGCTGTATTCTATGTATTGCTTTTTGTACTGTTTCGTTATAATCTTGAACACCATAACTAACTCTTCTAAAACCAACATCATACAATGCTTGTAAATGTTCTCTTGTAGTATTGTTTGGGTGGCCTTCAAAACTAAATTCGTATCCTTCTGCTTTCTCTGCTAGCTTAAAAATGCCATTTATAAGCGTTTTTAAATTTTCTGGAGAAAAAAAAGTTGGCGTACCTCCACCAAGGTGTAATTCTTTTATTCTTGGCCTTTCCGAAAACAAATTGGTATACAACTCCCATTCTTTTAGGAGTGTTTTTATGTACGGAGATTCTACTTCATGACGTTTTGTTATACGTTTATGACAGCCACAAAACGTACAGAGACTCTCACAAAAAGGCAAATGTATATATAAACTTATACCTTCTTCTGCATTACTTTCAGTAAAACTCTGCGCAAGGGTAGTCTCCCATTTTTTACCAGAAAACGTATCCATGTTCCAATATGGAACTGTCGGATAGCTAGTATACCTAGGCCCTGGAATATTATATTTTTGAACTAAACTGCACATACCTGTTATTTACACTGCAAAACTAGGCGCATATCAAAGTAAAAAACATGATAAATATCATAAATGAATGTTGTACGTCTAAAACTACATCATTGCATTACTAGTGTGTTTATCCTAAAAAGTGTCTTTCACCCAATTGTACGGTTGTCGTTTTATCCACATACCGCGAGTAAAATCTGGAAAATCTTGTGGCGCTCCATTATTCTCTATAGATAGTTCGGAAAGTGGTGTTACAGCGCTCCATGCTGCAGCATCATATGCGTCTAAAGGTGGTGCTATTTTTTCTTTGGCAGATTCTACAAAGGCATTAAGCACAAAAAAGTCCATTCCTCCATGACCTGCATTCAAAGCATATTCTCCATACTTTTTCCACAACGGGTGGTCATATTTTTCTAACCAAGAATCTGCAATATCCCATTTATGGGGTTTAGATTCTCCTTCTATATACATTCTATTACCATCTACTTCCCAAAGTCCATTAGCACCTTGCACTCTAAACCCTAAGGAATAAGGTCTTGGTAAATTGCAATCGTGGGTTATTATAATCGTCTCCCCATTTGCCGTTTCTATGGTAGACGTTATAACATCTCCTTGCTTAAATTTTACGGTAGCATTGGGGTGATCTTCTCCTCCATTCTTAACAATATAATTATGTAGACCAATAGATTTAGTCGCACTAGAAGTCATAGATACAAATCGGTTTCCTCTATTTATATTGGCCATAGCGGCAATGGGCCCTAAGCCATGGGTAGGGTACACATCTGCATTGCGTTTTACCGAATGTTGGGTTCTCCATTTAGCCTCAGAAATTGCTTTGTCTCCAAATTCTACACCTCCACCATAAGGTTGCTTTCCGTTATTAAATTTCACATGTCTTAAATCGTGCTGATAGCCACATCTAAAATGAACCAGCTCCCCAAAAACATTCTGCTTTACCATATTTAAAACGGCAAGAACATCTCTACGATAATTTACATTCTCTAAAATCATCATATTGGTACCTGTGGCTTCATGCGTATTTACCAAATCCCAACATTCTTCTATAGTGTTCGATGCGGAAACCTCAACACCTGCATATTTTCCTGCCTTCATAGCATCTACCGTCATTCTGGTATGCCATAACCAAGGTGTGGCAATAACTACAGCATCTACCTCTTTTAATTCTAATAAATTTCTATAGTCGTAATCTGAATTTCCAAATACTTTTGGAGCCTTACCTCCTGCCTTTTTTATAAGGTCTTTGGCCAGGGTTATTCTAGCGGCATCTACATCGCAAATTGCGGTAACATTTACATCTTTACGGGCTAGTAAATTGGTAAGATGATTGGTTCCTCTTAACCCAACCCCAATTAATGCTACATTTAACTTATCCGCAGCACTAACCCTACTAAAAGATAGATTTGGAGCCAATAATAGCCCTGTTCCTAAAGCAGCTGTATTCTTTATAAATTTCCTTCTTGTACCCATTAAAGCGGTGTTTTATTATACAATAATCTATTTGTTCTAAAATTCTTCTAAAATTACAAAACAAAATATAAAATTTAACGTTAAATTTCCATGCTAACCGAATTTTAAAATATCTTTATACTAGTAAAAAATTACTTTTTAACATTTTTAAATTATGACATTATTATTGATGGCAGCCGGACGCGGAAGCCGATATGGGAAGTTAAAACAGTTTGATGACTTGGGTCCTAATGGAGAGCTTTTAATGGAATACAGCATTTTTGATGCTATAGAAGCTGGGTTTACCCAAATCGTTGTTATTACCCAAAAAGACAAAGTGGATTTTACACATAACCACTTGGATGAACGTATTCCTGAGAATATAGATTTAGATGTAATTTCTCAAGAAACCTTAGACTTACCTTATGGCGTTGGTTTTTCGGGTGAAAGAGAAAAGCCTTGGGGAACCGCACATGCAGTATGGTCTGCTCGCCATGTTATAGAAAATCCTTTTGTAGTATTAAATGCGGATGACTATTATGGTAAAGATGCGTTTATAAATGCCGCTAATTTTTTAAATAACCCGGAAAATGAAAATAGCTACGGGCTTGTAGGCTACACCTTAAAAGATACCTTATCTAACAATGGCTCTGTCTCTAGAGGAATCTGTAAAATAGACGAAGACGCAAATTTAATAGCCATTGATGAACATATAAAGATTCAAAAGAACGGCAGTACTATAACCGATACTGTAACCGGGAATGTTTTCTCTGGAGATGAGTTATGCAGTATGAATTTTTGGATTTGCCAACCCGAAATATTTGAAGCTATAGAAGAAAATTTTATTACTTTTCTAGAAGATGAGCGCTTAATTAAAAATAGTGAACTTTACCTACCATTAATCCTAAAGAAAATAATGGAATCTGGAGAAAGCCCTATTAAAGCGTTACATTCTAAAGGACAGTGGTTTGGTGTTACTTATGCCGAAGATCGAGAAGAAGTGGTACAAGCTTTAAAAGAAAGAACTGAGAAGAAGGAATACCCTGCCCCACTCTGGCAAGACTAGACTATGCAAAAGTATACGGACACCACTTTACAAGCGATAATATCTCATTTTATAGAAGGAAGCAAAAACTATAGTTTTTCACCTTTAATTAATGGATTAATTAACACTTCCTTTTTAGTGGTTACCAATACTGCGCCCAAATACATATTGCAACGTATAAATACTGATGTTTTTCCGAATGTAGATGGGTTAATGCAAAACATAACAAATGTTTTACATCTTTTAGAACATAAGGAATATGCTAAAATTGAATTTCTTAAAACAAAGGACAAACAAGCATACGTTACTACAAAACAAGGAGCTTGGCGGATAATGACCTATATAAAAGATAACGTTGTTTACAATACTACTACCAACCCACAAATTGCATTAGAAGCAGGTAAAATCATAAGTATTTTTCATTACCAGCTACAAAAAGAATACGCCAAAGATTATACAGATACTATTCCCGATTTTCATAATTTAGATATACGGAGAAAACAGTTTGTACAAGCACTAGAGTCTACGACCGAAAAAAGAAAAGAGATAGCCAAAAAAGCATTGAATTATACGCCTACTTTTTTCCAAGTTTTAGCCCCTTTGCAAAATCCGAAACTACCCGCTCGGGTTTGCCATAACGACACCAAATTAAATAATATCTTATTTTCTACATCTAGCAACAAAGCGCTTTGCCTAATAGATTTAGACACCGTTATGAAAGGATATTTCTTTTATGATTTTGGGGATGCCGTTCGTACTATTGTAAACACAGCTCCCGAAGACGAAAAAGACCATACAAAAATAACCTTCAACAAAGATTTATTCACTGCTTTTATACATGGCCTAGAGTCTAACTCTGGCTTTTTATCCGCAGCCGAATTAAAAACCTTACCACTAGGAGTCGTTTTTATGCCTTTTATTCATGGATTAAGAGCATTGACAGATTATCTAAATGGAAATATCTATTACCAAGTTACTTATGAAAACCAGAATTTAGACCGTGCCTTGAGTCTATTTAATTTTGCTGAGAAAGCACTTGCCGAAATAGATTTTATCACCAAAGAAATTACCCCTCTTAATAAAAGACTATTACTTAGTTCCTAGAACCATATCTATCTTTTTAAAAAATGTTTTAGATGCTTCACAAACCAGAGCAGATATACTCTGCTGAAAGCTCTACAAAATGGATGGATAGAAAAGCGATACAGCTCATCTAAAAGCAAACTTAAAGAACCTAAATTTTACTATTAGTTACACATCTAAAAATGTAATTACCAACATTGTTAATCTTTAATACTTCCACATAAGAACAGATGTGCAACTGTATAGCCTTTATTAGAATAAATCCCGTACAGAAACACAACCCATCTTCCAGATTAAAGAAAATATTTGCCCTGTACTACATTCATTAATAACCTGTAATCTATTCCATTAAGCAGGTTTGTTAAAAAATTGACTAACTTTAATCAAGAAAAGACACATACCCTGAATATGTATAGAAAAGGAACCTCTTTTGAATTTAAAGTCAGCAAAGAAAATTTTAATTTTATGGAGACCTGGTTCGAAAAACCTACCGATACCGAAATGCAAAATGGCATTATAATAACAGAATAAATTGTTTAACTTACAGTATATTAAAGTTCCCCTATAAAGAAAAATGCAACGTATTACCAAAACCTATGGTTATGAAACTAGGAGCATTTAACGATATAAGAGATAATCAAAAGAAAAAGGAATTATTATTCATAAGAAAACAAACACTACAAGTACTGGCTCTGCAAGTTTTATGATAACCAACCCCGACGAAAACCCTATCTTATTATAGCCAACATATATAGTTTAAAAAGTATGACACCAAAACCTACCACTATTTCTGAGGTACTAGCGGAACTAGATCTTATAATAGAAGATGCCATAGCAACCAATGACCGCTTGGGTTTATTCGCTTATATTTATAGAAGAACCACAGCCGAAATTTTAAAAGAAGTACAACTAGGTAATGTTCAAAACAATGCCCAATTAGAGCAAATGGATGTAGCTTTTGCTAATTTATATTTAGAAGCCTACCATGATTTTAGAAAAGGTAAGCCAGTAAGTCAATGTTGGGAATTTTCTTTTCGTTGTAAAGAAGAACCACTTACTATTCTTCAACACATAATGCTAGGTATTAATGCACATATAAATCTAGATTTAGGTATTGCTACTAGCGAAACCATGGAAGGCAAAGCAATAAAAGATATTGAGAACGATTTTAACGCTGTAAACACCGTTCTCTTTCAAATTACCAATGAAATGCAAAAACGTTTAGGAAGAGTCTCTCCTTTACTTTTTCTATTAGATGTTGTTGGTTTAAAATCCGATGAAAAAATAATAGATTTTAGTATGCGTAAGGCTAGAGAACAATCATGGAATAGTGCTACCTTCTTGCATGTTATACCAGTAACAGAAAAGAAAGAGGCTATAAAAGGTATCGATGATGTAGTTTTGGCACTTAGTACTATTATAAAAGCCCCAAAATCTTTTCTTATACGAACAGGGTTAAAATTTATTCGCTTTTTTGAGGAAAAAAATGTGGGCAAAATTATTAGCAAACTAAAAGAGAATTAAAATATTTTTACGTGATGGAAAAAGAAAATTCTAAAAAAAGCCTCCTACCAAAAATGATTATTTTGGTTTTAGTCATATGGGTATTATCCGTTATTTTTATTCTATTTGGGCTTGATAACTGGTCAGACAGAGGAACGTTTGGCGATTCTTTTGGAGCCGTAAATGCGTTATTTTCTGGATTTGCTTTTGCTGGATTAATCTACACTATTGTTTTACAAAAAGAAGATTTAAAAATGCAGAGGAATGAAATAGCTCTGAATAGAACAGAATTAAAAAAATCTGCTATCGCTCAGAAAAATTCCGAAAAAGCTTTAGAAGAACAAGTACAGCAAATGAAAATAGCTGCCCGATTAAATGCTTTAAAAACATTAATCGATTATTATAATATTCAGATTTCCTACCCAAATAACCCTCCAGAAATAATAACCAAAGCTAAACTTCGCAGAAAAGAGGCTATTCAAGAAATAGATGCTCTTATTGATCGTATGGGCGATGATGATTTTGATTAAAAAAACTAAATTATGCTCCTTTGTTTTTAGAAAGCTACAGCACCTTTTTAATTTCCTTTTTACACATCAAATTAAAACGATGTGTTCCTACCCTACGCTTGCTATCCTCTAATTTTTTTATTCGTTAATCCAGACAAAACCAACCCTAAAATTCTTTACTGATAAGATTAAAAAAAATCCTTTTCATCCTTTTTACTAGCTCTTCTAAAGAGTTTTTAGAAGGATTTACAAGTAAGTAATTTCTCCGCTAAAGTACTTCCTGATTTTAAAAACACACTCTTCACAATCGTGCATAGAAAGTATAATGGCCATTCCATTCATTACTGGCATACGTAAATTTGGCACTAAATATTTAACCATAGCAATAGCCTCTTTCCCATTGGAGGCTCCCCTATTACGACTAAGTTATATTTAAAAATAAAAAAGCCGATACAACAGAATAAAATAAGTTGTGGCGGTCCTACACCCAAGGAATAACGTGTAAACACTTTTATTTAGTTGTATTTAAAAACTTAGGTTTAATCGTTAACATAACCCAAACCCAATTCTGACTATCAGCGGCATTAGCCTCTGTAACTCCTTTAAGCTCATACATACCATCGCTAGCAAATAATTGAGAATACCCAATACTTAAACCATACCCATTAAATTGCTGCGAAAAAACTAAATCTATTTCTGTTCCTAAAAATTTTTCTCCACTTGGTAATTCTTGTTCTCCGCTAAAGTTTAATGCCTTAACTAATAAGCTAGATTTTTTTCCTAATTTAAACTTTACGCTTACATGAATATCTACTAAACCAACAGAATTAGCATGGTTACCTACATAAAAATAATCCATAAATCCATTGAATTTATGATTAGTTCCATACAATGGAAAAAAGGCTTCCGTTTTATTTGTTGTACTAGCATCATTTCCACTTATTACCTCGACACCAGCTCCTAATCCTATTTTCTGTGAAGCTTTTAAGCTTAAATCTAATCCTAATAAATAAGCACTACTGACATCCACAGAACCTTGTCTTTCTCATGATTGTAAGTATGCATTAAAATCTACACCAAATTCACCTTGCTCATATCCTAAATGCGTACCAACGGTAAGTAGGTTGCTTAAACCATCTGGCGTAGTACCATCCGTTTCAAAATTTTGAAAACCATTATTCAGTATCAAAAAACTCCCTGAAAAAGTATCTCCACTTTGTTTTAAGTAAGCATACTGCATTGTTTTATAGCTAAAAAAGCCCGTAGTGTTATATGCTGTACCAACCGACTGAAAACCAGCAGGGTTACCAGTTGTTGTAGAAAAATCTTGATTATAAGCCAACCCTATATCTGCTTTAAATTTTCCTTTACCATATTTTAAAAGAGCAGCATCATGACTACGTGCTTGTTGCGCCCAACCTACAGCTCCCATAATACGCTGATTATCATAAACAATAGCTTGTCTATCTAATTTTGTAGAGAAACCTTCTCCTAACTTAAGATCTGCCCAAGCTTCAAATAAAGAAAAAGAGTTATTACTATCTTCTGGTTTTAATTGTCTATTTTCTCCCCAAACAAGCACATCTTGTAAGCTTAAATAAAAAGTGTACCCTTCCGTTTTATAACCTGCATTTAAGCGTATTCTTGTAGATACTGCAAAACTTGCGTCGGCTGCATCTGGTATTATAGAACCATATCCGTTTCTATACTCCGTTCTTGGCCGAAATTCACCATCTAAGGTAAATTGAGAGTATCCCAAGTGAATACTAAATAAGGCTAATCCTAATAGTACAAATTGCTTTTTCATAATCGATTGTTTGATATAAATTTAAGCGCAAAAATATTTTATTTACCTCCTTACTTTTATGACAGGCATCATATTCAATTCTACTCTCTCTTTGGTTACAAATTTTATTTCTAGGGCTAGAATTCCTAACAATATAACAAATCATCAATTATAAAATAGTCTCCAGAAACTGCAACCGCAAAGAAACACAGGGAAAGACTAAAGAAGCAATCCAAAACCTTCGCATTGGAATACTTTTTTTATTTGTACTTTCTTACAACATTAGACTCTATAGATAAAGCGTAAGTTTTGCTATAGAAATTAAAAACTGATGAAAATATAAACGATACAGAAAATCATATTGTGACATATCTTGTAAAAATAGAAGATGCTTTTGTGTATATTGGTTTTTCTGAATAGTTTTGACACTAATTCCATACCCATATGGCAACTTTAGATAAATTACAAAAGGCTTTTTCTCTTTTTGATACAGCAAACGAAAAAGACCCGAATAAAGAATTATATCAAGGAAAAACCTACGCTAAAGAAGTTCTTTATGCCACTAGGATGACCAATAAATTAAATACATTTATACCTAATGCTTCAGAAGCGTTACAACTTACTGCTCGTTGCCAACATATATGCAGATGGGAAATTGCTAGGGACTCGTATGACATGAACCGAACTGGTTATTTAAAATGGCGACAAGATTTAAAAAAACACCACGCCAAGAAAGCGAGTTCTATTTTAAATTCTATCGACTACGAGCCTAAAGTTATTGAACAAGTTGCTTTTCTGTTAGAAAAAAAACAACTTAAAAAGAATAAAGAAACCCAGATTCTAGAAGATGTGATTTGCTTGGTTTTTTTAGAGTATTATTTTGAAGTATTTGCTCAAAAATATCCCGAAGAAAAATTAATAGATATATTGCAAAAAACATGGCGAAAAATGTCTAAAAAAGGACACGAAAGTGCTTTAAAACTCCCTTTTTCAGATTCCTCTTTAGCATTAGTTACCAAAGCTTTAAGTTAAAAAATATAGTGATGGACATACTACTATTT
>NZ_JADGES010000113.1 GCF_016744255.1 Maribacter sp. | reverse complement strand
AAATGCATGTACACCAATATCTCCTATACAAGAACTCATTCCCGCTTTTTTAGGGTCTAATCTCCAAACTGTAGATCTCTTTTCTTGATCATGAATTATAGTATTCATCCAACCTTGATAATAACAAACATCTACTTTATGAACTTTTCCTAAAGCACCCGCTTTAATCATTTCTCTCATTTGGCGTACCATTGGGTACCCCGTATACGTATGCGTTAAAGCAAAAACGGTTTTTGCTTTAGCATGAGCCTTTTGTAATATTTTCGCTTCTTCCAAGCTAGTTGTCATTGGCTTTTCACAAATAACATGAAAACCATTTTCTAATAACTTTTTTACCATTGGAAAATGAAGAAAATTTGGCGTAAGTACCGAACAAACTTCTATTCGTTCTTCCTTCGGGAGTTTCATTTCCTCGGCAATAAATGTATCAAAATCTCTATAGATTCGGTTTGTAGGAACATCTATCTCTTTTGCGAAAGCCATATTCGCTTCAAAATCTAAACTAAATACAGCTCCGACAATTTGGTAATTATCATTTATATGAGATGCAATCCTATGTAATACTCCAATAAGAGAATCTCCACCACCTCCGAGGATTCCCATTCTAATTTTTTTACTCATGAAAATCTTATAACTATTGTTATTATAAACCAATCTATTCTGCAATATCTATACTATGTACTCTATTTTTTTCAATCTTATTTCGCATAAAAAACAATATCCCAAACAAAATAATTAATGCTAATGGAAAATACACCACAATTCCTAAAACTGCTTTTCCTGCTGTAATATCTGCCAAAGCTTCAGATAAACCAGAAGCTAGTGCTGTTTCTTTTTCTGCATCTAACCAGGAACCTATTACAGGATTCCACATAGAAGTTGCAAACATTCCTGCTCCACCGACTAAAGACATACCTAATGCCCCTGTTTTTGGTAAATATTCCGAAACAAAACCAATCATGGTAGGCCAAAAGTAACATACTCCTAAAGCAAATAAAGCTGCGGCAGCATAAATCATAGATCCATCGGCAATACTCATAAAATAAATAGCTACAGTAGTAATTATTGCAGACATCCAAAGAACTCCTGTTGGGTTTAATTTATGCACAATTGGCCCAGCAAAAAACCTTCCTAAAGCCATTATCCCCGTTACTAAAGCAAGTACTAACATTGGGCTGGCACCAGAGCTGCGTAAAATAGTTTCTACCCATTGCTGTGGAATAAATTCTGAAACCGCTGTTAAAGTCATACAAACCATAATAAAAAAGAATAATGGGTTTGCTAGTGCCTTTATATTATTAGCGGTATTAGATTCGGCACTTTTATTTTGCGGAAATTCCTTAGTGAATACCAAATAACCATATATTAAAGTAGGAATAAACATGGTCGCAATTAATGTTTGCCAACCCATGCCAGCATCGGTTAAAAACTTAGTAACTAAAGCTCCTATAACTAAACCTCCTGGAAACCAAACATGAAACTTGTTTAACATTGCTGTTCTGTTATTGGTATACATTTCTGCAATCATAGGGTTACATGCCGCCTCAACCGAACCATTTGCAAATCCTATAAAAAATGTAGAAATAATCAAAGTCCAAAAACCACCTGCAAAAATGGTCATGAGTAATCCAACAAGGTGACATACAAAAGCAACTATTAATAATTTTTTTGCACCTAAGCTGTTATACAATAACCCACCTACTATCATAGCCAATGGGAATCCTAAAAAAGCCATACTATTAATCCAACCTAATTCTTTATTAGAAATATTAAAATCTATTCCTAGCTGTGTTAAAATTCCGGCTCTAATGGCGAAAGTCATAGAAGTAACTATTAAAGCCAAACAGGCAGCTAAAAAGATTTGATTCTTATTTTCTTGTTTCATTTATTCCTTAATTTTATTAGTTGTTGGCACTATTAACACCCCCTATCTATCTTGTACCCCTAATTAAACCAGGTGTTAAACAGTTAAAAAATAGCTCAAGCGCAATAACAATGCATTAATTTAAATGGTTACTGCACTCCCTTAGAAGCTTTTACCAATAAATGTTTTGTAGCTATTATCCCCGCTTCTTCTCCTAAAATACTACCCTCATATTCAACTCCAATAAAGCCAGTATAGCCTCCATCTTTTACAATTTGTAGCATTTTAGTATAATCAATTTCGGTTTCATTCCCATTGGCATCAAAATCATGAGATTTAGCACTTACGGCTTTTGCCCGCGTCATTAATTCTTTTACACCTTTATATTTATCATAACTTTCAGCACATCCATCTTTATAATCTTTTGGGTTATTTCTTTTAATACAAAAATTACCAAAATCTGGAAGAGTACCACAATTATCCATATTTACGGTTTCCATAACTTCTGCCACTAAAGCCCCATTAGAAGAAAGGCCACCGTGATTTTCCACAATAATATTTATATTTTTAGTCTTAGCATACGTAGCTAATTGCGTAAGACCATCTACAGAATTTTTTTTCCATTCTTCTACAACATCACTCCCTAAAAGATTTACTCTAATAGCATGGCAACCCATAGCCGCTGCAGCATCGACCCATTTAAAATGTTTTTTCACAGCGTTCTTACGCTTCGCAGAATCCGAAACAGCCAATTCTCCTTGGCCATCTACCATAATTAGTACATTTTCCATCCCATACTTTTTTGCTTCCGCATTGCACTTTTCTACAAAACTAGCCATAGCTTCATCAGAATAATTAGCTTTAGATAATTCTGGGTTATATAATTGACTTACATACTCTAATCCTGTAAACCCCCATTTTTTAGCTTTTTCAGCAAAAATATAAGGATTAACCCCTTTTTCCCTAACCATTCTATGCATAGACCATTGTGCAAGAGATAATTTAAAAAAAGGCATTTTTTCGATCACCACTACAACATCATCTTCTTTCTCCATATTTTCTTTTTTAACTTCTTTGCAAGAATAGACTCCTACAATGAAAAAAACAATGAAAAATTTAACACTGCTTTTCTTTAAAAAAAAATCTCTCATAGGTTTTTATTATTTTGTTGAATTGACTGAAGGATCAAAAATAGTGGCATCTATCACATTGCACAATTACAAATTACGATAACGTTATAGTGAACTATTGATAACATATTAAGCATTTAAATGTAGAAAATTTATTTTATATTTAGTAAACTTAGAGAATAAACAATTTGTATATGGGTGTATTTTATTATAACGATGAACAAGAATCTTATGATGCTATTGTAGTTGGCACAGGCATTAGCGGAGGTTGGGCCGCAAAAGAACTATGTGAAAATGGTTTAAAGACTTTAGTTTTAGAACGTGGTCGAATGGTAACACACATAGAAGATTATATAACTGCAAACAAAGACCCATGGGATTTTCCAAACGGAGGACAATCCACCCAAGAAGAATTAGCTAAACAACCGAAACAAAGTAGAACAGGTTACACTACAAGACCAGCTAGTTCCATGTGGTTTGTTAATGACTTGGAACATCCTTATAATGAAACCAAGCGTTTTGATTGGATGAGGGGCTACCATGTTGGTGGGCGCTCTTTACAATGGGGAAGACATAGTTATCGCTGGAGTGACCTTGATTTTGAAGCAAATAAAAAGGATGGCGTTGCAATAGACTGGCCAGTTCGGTACAAAGACATTGCCCCTTGGTATGATAAAGTAGAAGAATATATTGGTGTAAGTGGAGAAAATTTAGGCTTATCTCAATTACCAGACGGTAAGTTTTTACCAATGATGGAACTTAATTGTGTTGAGCAACACGTTAAAGAAAAAGTAGCAGAAAATTTTGACGGTCGAATTATTACAGCTGGCCGAGTAGCACACCTCACAGGAACCAAAGAGTTTGACGGCAGAAGCAAATGCCAGTTCCGTAATCGCTGTATTAGGGGCTGTCCTTTTGGAGCCTATTTTAGCAGTTTATCTTCTACACTACCAGCAGCAGAGCGAACAGGAAACATGACATTAAGACCAGATTCTATTGTTCATGAAGTAATTTATGACCCTAAAACAAAAAAAGCAACAGGTGTTAAAGTGATTGATAGAGTTACCAAAGAAACTTTTGAGTTTAAAGCTAAAGTAATCTTCTTATGTGCATCGACAATTGCATCGACTTCTATACTAATGCAATCTAAGTCGGAAAGTTTCCCCAATGGAATGGGTAATACTTCTGATCAATTAGGACGTAATATAATGGACCATCATTTAGCAGTTGGAGCCCGAGGTATTGTCGACGGTTTTACAGACAAATATTATAAAGGAAGAAAACCAAATGGAGTATACATTCCTAGATTTAAAAACCTAGGAGGAGATACTAATACTAAAGCTTACAAAAGAGGGTTTGGTTATCAAGGAGGCGCCTCTAGAAATAACTGGGAAGATTCTATAGCAGAATTATCTCATGGCAAAAACTTAAAAGAAGCTATTTTAAAACCAGGAGGATGGACTTTCGGAATTATGGGGTTTGGAGAAGTTCTTCCGTATGAAGAAAATAGATTCACCTTAGATTACGACAAAAAAGATCAATGGGGACTGCCTACAGTTACGTTTGATGCCGAATTAAAAGAAAATGAGCGAAACATGCGTAAGGACATAAAAGAATCTGCCATAGCTATGTTAACTAAGGCCGGACTTAAGGATGTAGAAGGTTATGATGACACTTCTGCTGCTCTAGGATTAGGAATTCATGAAATGGGAACCGCGCGTATGGGAAGAGATCGCAAAACATCTGTATTAAATAAGAACAACCAAGTACATGATGTTCCTAATGTTTATGTTACAGATGGGTCATTTATGACATCCTCTAGTTGCGTAAACCCATCATTAACCTATATGGCTTTTACTGCCAGAGCCGCTAACCACGCTGCTCAAGAACTTAAAAAAGGGAACTTATAATGGATAGAAGGAAAGCATTAAAAAACATGGGTATGTCTCTTGGTTACATCGTAGCTACACCTACTCTATTAAGTATTGTACAAAGTTGCAAAACAGAAAAAGTATTAGAATGGATACCAGATTTTTTTACGAAAGAACAAGGAACCATTTTAACGTCTTTGGTAGATATTATTTTACCTAAAACAGATACCCCGTCTGCTTCAGAAGTACAAGTGCATCTTTTTATTGATCGGTTCTCTAAAGAAGTAATGACTAAAGAACAACAAGATTTTAGCAAACTTACTTTTGAGAAATTTATAAACAAAGCACTTAAAGACTCTGGAAAGCAGACACTAGAAGAACTTAATTCCGTTGACCTAGAGCCTACTTTAGCAAAGGCCTTAAAAATTTCTAAAGAAGAACAAAAAGCAAATGAAAAAGCCATAACCGAATATACAACAGCGATAGCTGAAAATGGTTCCGGAAATCTTGCCGACGATCTTGCAAGCTATGCTTTTGCAAGTAAACTTAGAGGTATGACTATCTGGGGTTATAAAACATCAGAGTATGTAGGAGAAGAAGTTCTTGCCTACTTACCTGTTCCTGGAGAGTATATTGGTTGCGGTGATATAAAGGAGCTTACTAAAGGGAAAGCTTGGTCTTTGTAGGTAATACCAAAGAATAGATTATTAAGCTTACTAGTAAAATGTATTACACCTATATATTAACATTATTTTATACATTAAAATGTAATTATGATAAACTTTCCGCGTTATAATTATGTATATACTATAAATACCCTTATTAAATGGATAATTACATCATATTACTAACCTTGTATATAGTTGCCTATATTACAGCTTTGGCATTTAAGCCAAGTTTTAAAAAATAGTTACCCCTATAATCAAAATAAGATTTTACTTAATATCTAGTATTGCATATTAAGTAAAAGCAAAAGCCTCCATATATACATATGGAGGCTTTTATAATTATAAATACTAACTTATTATGATCCGCACATTAAACAATCGTCATCCGCTTGCCCTTCTTTAGCTCTGGCTATCATTTCTTTCATCTCCGCGGGTGTTAATGGTTTTACATCTAGCCCTTGTTGCACAACAGGCGTCGGTTTAACCTCCATAGCAACCGCTTCTTCGACTCCTGGTGTAGCAGCAATAACTTCTGCTTGTGCAGCTATACTAACTGGAACTTCTTTTTTCTTTGTATTATCCAAGGTGAATTTAATAGCATCTACTGCCGCCTTGGTACGTAAATAATACATTCCAGTTTTTAAGCCACTTTTCCATGCATAAAAGTGCATTGAAGTTAACTTTGCATTGTTGGCATTTTCCATGAATAAGTTTAAAGACTGACTTTGATCAATGAAGTAACCCCTTTGGCGACTCATATCAATAATATCTTTCATACTTAATTCCCAAACTGTCTTATACAATTCTCTTATATCTTGTGGTATAGTTTCTATATGCTGTATAGAACCATTAGCACGCATTAATTCTTGCTTCATGCCCTCATCCCACATACCAAGACCTACTAAATCTTCTAATAAATGTTTATTTACTACGATAAACTCACCAGAAAGCACTCTTCTTGTATAAATATTAGACGTATATGGCTCAAAACACTCGTTGTTTCCTAAAATTTGAGATGTTGAAGCTGTTGGCATAGGTGCTACTAATAAAGAATTACGAACTCCATCTTTAGCTATATCCTTTCTTAATTTTTCCCAATTCCATCTACCAGAAAGCTCATCATCTTTTATCCCCCATAAATTATGTTGAAATTCTCCTTTTGACATTGGAGAACCTTCATAAGTAGAATACGTCCCTTCTTCCTTTGCCATTTCCATAGAAGCTGTTAATGAGGCAAAATACAGAGTTTCAAAAATCTCTTGATTTAATTTTTTTGCTTTATCACTAGTAAAAGGCAAACGCAACATAATGAAAGTATCTGCAAGACCTTGCACCCCTAAACCAATTGGTCTATGACGCATGTTGGAATTTTCTGCCTCCTTTACTGGATAATAGTTTCTATCTATTACCTTGTTTAAATTTCTTGTTACCCTCTTGGTTACCCTAGCTAATTCTTTATGATCAAATTCTCCATTTTTAACAAACATTGGTAGCGCAATAGATGCCAAATTACAAACCGCTACTTCGTCTGGAGAGGTGTACTCCATTATTTCCGTACACAAGTTAGAGGAGCGTATAGTCCCCAAGTTCTTTTGGTTACTCTTACGGTTAGCAGCATCCTTATAAAGCATATAAGGTGTTCCTGTCTCTATCTGAGACTCTAATATCTTCTCCCAAAGCTCCCGTGCCTTTATAGTCTTACGGCCTTTTCCTTGTTCTTCATATGAAGTATACAACTTCTCAAACTCCTCACTATGACATTCGAAAAGACCAGGACATTCATTAGGACACATTAATGTCCATTCTTCATTTGCCTCTACTCTTCTCATGAATAAATCGGAAATCCACATAGCATAGAATAAATCTCTTGCACGCATTTCTTCTTTCCCATGATTCTTTTTAAGATCTAAAAACTCAAAAATATCTGCATGCCATGGCTCCATATAGATTGCAAAACTCCCTTTTCGTTTTCCGCCTCCTTGATCTACATACCTTGCCGTATCATTAAAAACTTGTAACATTGGAACAATACCATTAGAAGTACCGTTAGTCCCAGCAATATAAGACCCTGTAGCTCTTACATTATGAATAGATAAACCTATTCCACCTGCAGATTGCGAAATCTTCGCTGTTTGTTTTAACGTATCATAAATTCCATCAATACTATCATCTTTCATCGCTAATAAAAAGCAAGAAGACATTTGTGGTTTTGGAGTTCCTGAATTAAAAAGTGTTGGCGTAGCATGTGTAAAATACTTTTTAGACATTAACTCATACGTCTCTATTGCTGCATCTAAATCATCTAAATGAATACCTATAGAAACACGCATAAGCATATGCTGAGGACGTTCTGCTATATTACCATTGATTTTTAACAAATAAGAACGTTCTAATGTTTTAAAACCAAAATAATCGTACCCAAAATCTCGATTATATATTATGGTAGAATCCAATTTTTCAGCATTCGCCATAATTACATTATAAACCTCATCAGACAACAAGGGAGATTCCTTTGCTGTTCTAGGGTTTACATATAAATACAAATCTTTCATTGTTTCAGAGAAAGATTTTTTTGTGTTTTTATGTAAGTTAGAAACAGATATACGAGCAGCAAGTTTAGCATAATCTGGGTGTGTAGTTGTCATAGTAGCTGCAGTTTCTGCCGCCAAATTATCTAACTCTGAAGTAGTTACCCCATCATACAACCCTTCGATTACTCTCATAGCCACCTTAAGTGGATCTACTAAAGCATTTAATCCGTAACATAATTTACGAACTCTTGCGGTTATTTTATCGAACATTATTAGTTCTTTTCTTCCGTCTCTTTTTACTACATACATATTGCTACAATGGTTTTAGTGGTACGTTAAATTTTGGGGTCACAAAGTCATACAACCGTGCAAATCCGAGTTTTCTGTAGGTTTACTATTAAACTAATGGGGTGTAAGACAACAACAAAGTTGACTTAACAATTAGAAATCAGCATCAAAGCTAATCTTCTGAGAATCTTCATCATCCTCTGTATTTAACACGCCTGCTTTTTGATATTCAGAAACGCGTTTCTCAAAGAAATTTGTCTTTCCTTGTAAGGAAATCATATCCATAAAATCGAACGGGTTGGTAGAATTGTATACTTTATCGCATTCTAATTCTACTAATAAACGATCCGTAACGAACTCTAGATATTGCGTCATTAACTTTGCATTCATTCCGATCAAGCTAACGGGTAACGACTCGGTAATAAATTCTCTTTCAATATTAAGTGCATCTACTAAAATCTCAGTGATTCTTTCTTTTGGCACTTTATTTACAATATGATGATTATGCAAGTGAACTGCAAAATCGCAATGCATGCCTTCATCTCTTGAAATTAATTCATTAGAGAATGCTAGGCCTGGCATTAATCCTCTCTTTTTAAGCCAATATATAGAGCAGAAAGAACCCGAAAAGAAAATACCCTCTACGGCTGCAAAAGCAATTAAACGCTCTGCAAAACTTGGTGAATCTATCCATTTTAAAGCCCAATCTGCCTTTTTCTTTATTGCCGGAAAATTTTCTATAGCCTGAAAAAGCATTGATTTTTCCTTTTCATCTTTAACATAAGTATCTATAAGAAGAGAATATGTCTCGGAATGAATATTTTCCATCATGATTTGAAAACCATAGAAAAATTTTGCCTCTGAATATTGTACTTCATTTACAAAATTTTCTGCTAAATTTTCATTTACAATACCATCAGAAGCTGCAAAAAATGCCAATATATGCTTTATAAAATAACGCTCATCGTCATTTAATTTATTCTTCCAATCTGTTAGATCTTCATGTAAATCAATCTCTTCTGCTGTCCAAATACAAGCCTCCTGTTTCTTATACCAATCCCATAAGTCATCGTGTTGAATTGGAAATATAACAAACCGATCTTTATTTTCGGCTAAAATAGGCTCTATGGCTACAGACATAATTCTTAATTGATTTTAGTGTTGATACAAAAACTGTTCTTTTGTATATATCAGCAAAGATGTGAAATTAAGGTTGAAATTAAAGGGGTTATTTTGTTATATCACCACAAAGTTTTTAACACCGTATGTTGAAATGTATGTTCAGCTATAATGTTTATAAGCCCTAACAAAGAAATACTTTTTAGATAAAATTATGCCAAGAATTAATACAAAAAAAATAAACCAAAAAGTATTAAATTTATATACTTCTTGGTTTATTAAAAATATCTTCTATTAGTATGTAACTCCTTAATTTACAACACTTACCAATTGTACGACCCCCCAATGCATCTAATTAAAGATAAATACTACAATAATGCTAATTCAGGTAGTTCCCCCGAAACCTACAATCAACGTAATACAATTTCTAAAAAATTAGACCTTGTATTATTCTGTAATAATACATTGGACGGAATCACTAATTAAAGCACACGCTTTTTTTATTATAACGCGCCCTAGGACCGTACTTTTATATTGGCAAAAAAAATAAAATATATAACTGTATTTTACTACAAAAATAACTAAATAACCTCATTAAAATAGACGGATTTACCCTCTATTTTAAGAGTTTTTAGTCTAAAAAGTTAATAAAATCCAATAATCTTGTTTGAAAAAGAAATTCGCAACATGGACGCATTCATTGAATTGTTGTTTTCCTATTTACGAACCTCTACACGATCTAGATTAACATTTAA
>NZ_JADGES010000112.1 GCF_016744255.1 Maribacter sp. | reverse complement strand
CACTTTTACCATTTCAATACAAACATCGGATTATTAAACCCACTGGTGGGAACAAATTAATCTTCTACGAAAAGATAATGCAATTTTAAAGCATTGAACTCCTTATTAAACTCTTTAAGCTCTTTATTTAATACAGCATCAAACACTTTTAGTTGCTTCTCTATTTCACTTTTCAGCTCATTTTTAACTGCTACATCTTGTTCCGTTGGCGGAAAATCGTCTATAGCCACTAAACTGTTTAAATGCCCTAATTTATTGTTCAATCGAATCGGGAAGTTTAATGGATCTTGCCCACTTCTATTTTTTGTTTGATATAATGCCTTTTCTACCGTTCCCAAATCTTCTTTCATTTTCTTAGCCTTTTCCACCAAAGCTTTTGTCTGCTCGTTCCCTTTATATTGCTCAGTAAAGGCATTCAACTGTTTGGTAACTTTTCTAATTTTCTCAATAGATTGATGTGCTTTTTCAATAGTTGCATTTACATCGGTTATAAAATCGAATTGCTTTTGCATGTCCGCAACCGTGACTTCTGCCCTTGGGTCTGGCAAAATTTTGAACTCTTGTGCTTCGTCTTTTCCATTAAAATTTAGGGAAACTTTGTAATTTCCTGGCACCGCCTTTGCGCCATCTAAGTTTGCCCACCAAAGTATCATTCCGTCTAATTTCTTGGCTCCCTTTCCTCTCGTATTCCAAACAAAGGTATTACCCCTTTCTTTTACTTTTAATTTTTTGTCCTTCGCTTTTTCAGAATTACTGTACGTTGCCAATGTATCGCCAGACATAGAGGTAAAACTTAGACGCACACTATCTTTCTCTGTTACATTTTTAAGATAAAAATGGGTAATTACACCATTTGGATGATTAGCTCCTTCTGTTTTTGAAGGCTTTTCAGAAGCCCTTCCTTTTGTTCTATACGTATCTTTAGGTTTAAACAAAATAGAATTGCTGTTTTTCTTAACATCGTCCATTTGATGCAGCACTGTTAAATCATCTATAATCCATAAGCTACGCCCTTGTGTAGCTACAATTAGATTATTTTCCTTAATCGTTAAATCTGTAATAGGAACAATAGGCAAATTCAACTGAAAAGGACTCCAACTAGTTCCATCGTTAAAAGAAACATACATTCCAGTTTCTGTACCAGCATATAGCAAGCCTTTTCTTTTAGGGTCTTCCCGTACTACTCTAGTAAAATGCTCTTTATTTATACCGTTCGTTATTTTACTCCAAGTTTTACCATAATCTGTAGTTTTATATAGATATGGCTGAAAATCTCCAAGCTTATATCTTGTCGCAGCAACATAACAAGTACCCTCGTTAAAAGCGGATGGCTCTATACTATTTATCATACTCCATTCTGGCATATTACTAGGCGTAACATTATCCCAATTAGCACCACCATCTTTAGATACATGTATTAATCCATCATCACTACCAACCCATAATAAGCCTTCTTTTAACGGGCTTTCATTAGCTGCAAAAATGGTACAATAATACTCTACACTTGTATTGTCTTGGGTTATTGGCCCTCCACTAGAAACTAATTTTGTGGGGTCATTTCTTGTTAAATCACCACTTAAAAGTTTCCAACTTTGTCCTTCATTTTCGGTTACATGTACATGATTAGAAAAAGTATATAATTTTTTAGGATTATGCTTGCTAAAAATAATAGGAAAGTTCCATTGAAAACGATATTTCATTCCTTCTGCACCATGCCCCATTGGATTATCTGGCCAAACATTAATACCGCGAACTGTTCCTTTATCGTGATTAACACGGGTTAAGAACCCATCATAACTACCACCATAAACAATATTGTTATTCTTAGGATCTACAGCAATATGTGCCGATTCTCCTCCTGCAGTTGGCTCCCAGTCCTCTTCACCAATACTACCGCCGTCGGAACGATGCTTTATTCGTAAGGTTGAATTATCTTGCTGTGCTACATATATTCTATATGGAAAAGCATTATCTGTAGTAACTCTATAAAACTGTGCCGTTGGCTGGTTGTAGTAAGTACTCCAGGTTTCCCCTCCATCGTAAGATACTTGAGCACCACCATCGTCCCCAATAATCATCCGTTTAGAGTTTTCTGGAGAAATCCACAAATCGTGATGGTCTCCATGCGGTGCATTAAAAGTATTAAAACTCTTGCCGCCATCTGTAGATTTATGATAACGCACATTCAATACATAAACCACATCTTCATCTTCCGTATCTGCATAAACACGGGTATAATACCAAGCACGTTGTCTTAGTTTACGCTCGCTATTTACTTGTGTCCACTTCTTTCCCCCATCATCCGAACGGTAAAGACCTCCCTTTTCTTTATTTTCTACAATAGCCCAAACACGTTCCGAATTTTTAGGAGATACCGTTACCCCAATTATCCCAAGGGTATCTTTTGGAAAACCTTCATTTTTAGAAATATCTTTCCAAGTTTCTCCACTATCGGTACTCTTCCATAACGCAGAACCATCTCCGCCACTACTTAGGCTATAAGGCGTTCTTTTGGCTCTCCAAGTAGATGCATATAAAATACGAGGATTGTTAGGGTCGAACGTTAAATCTACAGCTCCTGATTGTTGGTTTACAAATAAGGTTTTTTTCCATGTTTTGCCTCCATCTATACTTTTATAAACTCCCCTATCCTGTGTTGGCTTGTATATATTGCCTAGAACTGCTGCATAAACAATATTAGGATTTGTTGGATGTATTCGTATCCGCGGAACATGCCTACTATTTTTAAGTCCGGCAGACACCCATGTTTTCCCTGCATCTTCCGTTTTCCAAATACCATAACCAGAGGAAACATTACCTCTTAGAGTTTTTTCTCCTCCACCGACGTATATAATATTCTTATCGCTTTTTGCTACTTCAATGGCTCCTATACTTCCTCCAAAAAAACCATCGGAAATATTACTCCAAGTACGGCCACCATCTACCGTTTTCCAAACACCCCCACCTGTAGCTCCAAAATAGAAAAGGTTAGGCTCTCCTGGTACTCCCGTTACTGCAGCGGAACGACCTCCACGAAAAGGACCTATTAATCTATATTCTAAACTAGAATATAATTCCTCTGGATAAGATGGACTTACAGAAATTGATTTTTTTCTTTTTTGTGCAGAAATAGAAATTGGCAATAGAAAAATAGCAAGCAAAGAAAAGCTTAGCCAAGAGTAGAAAGTTTTCATTTTTAGGATCTTATAATTAGTCATCCTAAAAATAGTAAATATTGCAGGGCTATCCTTTTTTCGCGGCGACTTATTTTACTTTTACACAGCCCAACTCCATAAAAACCCAGTAACTGCTACAATTTAGAACATCGTTATTCCACAAACTCTAAACAAACTGGACTAGGAAGTTTAACGTCATAAAGAAAACGTAAAGTTCCTTTTTCTATATCTCTTTTAAAAACGGAAATGTTATTTGTTTTTTGATTTCCCACCAGCAGAAATTTATTGGTTGGGTCAATAACAAAATTCCTCGGCCAATCTCCGCGTACACTTTCTCTACCAACCAAGCCTAGTTTACCAGTATCTACATCTATCTTAAAAACTACAATAGTATTCTCCCCACGGTTAGATCCATATAAAAATTGTCCGTCTTTAGATAAGTGAATGTCTGCACAGAAACTATCCCCTTTAAAATTTTTATCTAATGTTGCTTTTGTTTCTACTAAGACATAATCTCCATTTTCCTTTTTCTGAAAAACGGTAATTGTAGAATTAAGCTCACTAATTACATATAAAAACTTTTCATTTTTACTGAATTTAAAATGACGCGGACCTGCACCATCGGGTAAATTTAAAGATGCCTGATTTCCTGCTACAAAAGTATCCCCATCAAAACTATATCTCTTAACTGCATCTAAACCTAAATCGGCAGTAAAAAGCCCGTCTGAGGTGAATAGAGAAGCATGGGCATGAGATGTTTTTACACTGTCTAATATTTTATGATCAATGACTTGAGAATTGGGCAAAAGCTCTCCATGGTCTCCCAACTTAAAAATTGTAATACTCCCTCCTGCATAACTAGAAGCGGCAAGAAATTTACCATCTTGGGATAATCCTATATGGCAAGGATGTGCTCCTATTGTGGTATCCGAGTTTATTTTTATAAGACTATCGCCTAAAATAGAAAAGGCAACTACACCACCACTAGAATTTTTATACCTATTGGTCTCTTCAACAGCGTATATATATTTTTTGTTCGTTGAAACCTTCAAAAAAGACGGGTTTCCTACAGCAACAGACAGTTTTTTATTCTTAAGTTCACCTGTCTGGGTATCAAAATTATAGTTATAAATACCTTCACTACCATTTTCGGTATATGTTCCAACAAAAAGAGGTATAGTTTTTATAGTTTCCGCTTTTCTACATGCGTAGATTAATAAGATAGAGAATAAGAGACCCAAATAATATTTCTTCATAAAAAAGCAATGTATTAGCGATTAAATAATTTTAAAAATCTCCTAACCAAACAGATACAACATTCTTTGCTGAATATTTATTTTACGCTGGGAGTGTTTCTGTGGTTTCCCAATCTTTCAACCAATTTGCCATTACCCTAACCCATGCATCACTATCATTTAAACAAGGAATATGCTTATAATCTTCGCCTCCAGCTTCTTGGAATTGATGCTTTCCTTCCATAGCTATTTCCTCTAAGGTTTCTAAACAATCTGCAACAAATGCAGGGGTTATTACCGCTAGTTTTTTCTTTCCTTCTTTAGGGAAACGCTCAAATTCAAAATCTGTATATGGTTTTAACCAAGGGTCATTTGGCAATCTAGACTGAAAAGACAGACTTACTTTATCTTCTGGCAAACCCAAATAAGCTTTTACTCTCTTAGTAACTTCAAAACATTGATGCCTGTAGCAACTATGATGGGCCACAGAATTAGTAGAACAGCAACTACCATCTATTTTACAGTGAAATTTAGTTGGGTCACTCTTTTTAATATGTCTTTCGGGAATACCATGGTAAGAGAACAAAATATGATCATAATCAAAATCCTTTAATCCGTCTGCTATACTTTCCGAAAGGACTTTTATGTAATCTTCATTCTTATAAAATGCTGGTAAAGTGGTTACTTTCATTTCTGGAAAAAATGCATCTCTATCTTCTAAAGCTTTTACCACAACGGTTTCAAAAGAAGACATAGCATATTGGGGATATAAAGGCACCAATAAAACATCATCTACCCCTTTTTCCTTTAATTCTTGAAAAGCACCTTTAATGGGCATACTACCATACCGCATACCTAATGCTACTGGCATATCTACCAATTTTTGTACTTTCTCCGTAAATCTTTCGGATATAACCACCAAAGGAGAGCCTTCTTCCCACCAAATTTTTTGATAAGCTTCAGCAGATTTTTTAGGTCTTGTCTGTAAAATAATACCCCGAACAATAATATTTCGTAACCATTTAGAAACATCAATAACCCTTTCATCCATTAGAAATTCATCTAAATAAGGTTTTACATCTTTGGCTGTTGGGCTATCTGGAGACCCAAGGTTAACTAATAATATTCCTTTCATCTGTTCTTTTTATCCGCTGCAAAAATACTACTTGTATTGAATATACGTTAATTTTATCTTAGACATTGTTAATGATAGTATAAGGAATAGTAATTATTATGAACAATGTGTAAATTGCTAATAAAAAGTTTATTATTATATAACGCTATTAGTTGTGCTTCTTTTAGAAGTACTTCATAAAATATGTACCCTTTATGCGCTTAAAAATTACATTAATCTTCCTTCTTATAGGTCTAGGTTTATGCGCCCAAGAAAAGAATAGTCTACTTTGGGAAATTTCTGGAAATGGTCTTCAGCAAAGCTCTTATCTATACGGCACCATGCATGTGAGCAAAAAAATTGCTTTTCGCTTAGATGATGTTTTTTATGACGCTCTGGATAAGAGTGACATTATTGCCTTAGAATCGGATCCCAATACTTGGTTAGATAGTGATGATATTGGTAGCTCCATCCAGAGACATGGAAACGGACTAATGACTAAAGGTTTTTACACCTATCCGTTTATCATAAACAACCCCAGAAAAGAAATTATGGCCTCCTATTTAGCAGCAGAAGACCGTATTGTTAATAATATCCTTTTTAGAACTAATGAACATTCTCAGAATTTTGAAGAGGAAACGTATCTGGATATGTTTATATACCAATCCGCTAAGAAATTCGACAAAAAAGTAGTTGCCTTAGAAGACATGGAAGAGGCCGCAACCTTAGTTGGGAGAGCTAGCCTTAATCCTGTAAAGCAAAAACCAGATGAGTGGTTACAGAAAAAAATGCAACTACAAGATCCAATGTTTATGTTGCAAGATGCTTATAGAGAAAGAAACATAAACCTCTTAGATTCTATTGATCGCGCTATGCATACAACGTATTATATAGAAAATATGCTACATATACGCAATAGAAACATGACTAAAAGTTTAGATTCTGTTATGCAACTAGGCAAGGTCTTTGCTGGTATTGGTGCCGCCCATTTACCAGGAAAAAATGGGGTTATAGATCTTTTGCAAAAAAAAGGGTATACAGTAAAAGCACTTACTTCTAGAGCAGGAAAAAAAGGGCAACATATAAAAACTAAATTCGAAGAAAAAATAAAAATAAATACGCTCCATACCCACGAGGTTGAGGACCATTTTTTTAGTCTTCTTCTGCCTAATAAAATGTATCCTATAACCGCTTTTAACAAAACTACATATGTATCTCCTGATCTTGCTAATGGAAGTTTTGTAGTAATAAACAGGATTCCTACCCATTCTTTTTTAAAACAAAAAGACATCTATTCTCTAGAAGATATTGACCAATTACTTTTCGAAAATATCCCTGGAAAAATCACTGAAAAGACAAAAATAGAGCGCAACGGTTTTAAGGGACTTAACATAAGAAATGAATTAAAAAATGGAGACCAACAACGGTATCATATTTACAAGACTCCTTTAGAAATTATTATATTTAAAATGGGTGGCGAAGGCACTTTTGTGACCCAATTTTCAGACACCATTTTTAACAGTATTTCTTTTAAAGAAATGAATTTTAAAAAGTTAAAATTAACTTCTGTTTTTAAAGATTTTGAAATCACCATGCCTTCTTTGCATAACTTTACGAATAGCTCTAGAGCTGGAAACAGATTTATTGAAGGGTATGACAGTATAACAGATTCTTACTTCTTCCTAAAAAAAGCAACAATAAATGATTTTAATTTTATTGAGCAAGATAGTTTTGAGCTAAAACAAATACAGAAACGTTTTTACCAAGACTTAAATATTACCCCTGAATACAAGGGCTTTGATGGTAGAAATTTAATATCTAAAGCCCCTTATAACAAAGGCAAAAATAAATTTCTACATTTAAAGACTACTTTCAATAATGGTAATTATTACTTGTTAGGTGTTCTTACCAAAAACGAAGAGGAAGCTACCACATATTTATCTTCATTAAAGTTATCGCCAACTACATACCAAAAACCTTTTAATACGGTAATTGATACCGCTTTATTTTTTAGCACTAAAACTACGGTTAGCCCTCCCAAATTTGTGGAAAGCAGTAATGCCAACTACTACAATAAAAAAAAGAGCAAACCATACGACCCCTTTCATAAGAAAACTATTTACAGTAACAAAAACCAAGAATCTATTTGGGTACAATTGAATAAGTCTCATGATTTGTTGATGTTTAAAAATATAGATTCCGTCTGGGCATTACGCAAGCGTTTGTATGCTAAGAAAACCTTTCTTCTTAAAAACGTAAGTCAGAAAAAGTATAAAGAAGGAGTATACGAATTACAATTAACACTTACAGACACAGCAAGTACTAGGGCTATTCTAATTAAAAACATTGTCAAAGGTGGCCTTCTTTGGGAATTAAAAACACCGATAGACACAGTACATAAGCCGAGTGCATTTGTAGAGAATTTCTACACCCATTTTAAACCTATAGACACCATTATAGGTCAAGACATATTAAAAGATAAAACTCCAGATTTCTTTAGGGCTTTACGAGAAAATGATAGCTTGGCAATGGATGGTTACCGATACGTAAAGTTTGATAATGAAAATGTAGATTCTTTAAAGCATTTTATTACAAACCATAAATACACCAAACAACAAAAAGAAATACAAAACTACTTAATAAAAGAATTAGGGAAAATTAAAGGGGTTAATCTTGCTCCGTTTTTTAAATCTTTTTATGCCAAGTCCTACAGTAATTCTAATGCCCAAGCAAAAGTTTTAAAGGCAATCGCTAATAATAAAGAGGAGACTTCTCTTGCCTTATTATTGCACTTAATGTCTACAGATTTACCTTTGGCTTCTAATCGGCATCAAATAAATTCCATATTTAAACCTTATAGCGATAGTCTTGCTTTAGGTAAAAAACTATTTCCAGAGATATTAGAATATAGCGCTATTGAAGAATACAAATCGCCAATCTTTTCTATACTCGCTAAATTAAAAGCAAACGGATATATTAAACCTAAAGTTTATAAAAAGTATAAAAAGCAAATAGTAAACGACGCAAAAATTCTTCTTAAAAGACAACTAGGTGTCGATGGTGATTTAAAAACTCAAAATCGTTTTATAAACCCAAGTTCTACACAAAGTAAAACCAGTAGTGTTTTAGAGGATTATGTGGTTCTCTTGTTTCCTTTTAGAGAAGAAAAATCGGTACAACAATTTTTTACACAATTGCAAATGGTAAAAAACCCTGAAATACGAACTACCTATACCGCATTATTAGCTAAAAACAACGAAATAATACCTAGTGAGATACTCGAAGGATTAGCAGAAAACATGAATTCTAGGATGCAATTATATGCCAAACTTAAGGCAGTAAAAAAGCTGCATTTATTTCCTGACTTATACAAAACCCAAGAACATTTAGCAGAGCCTTTACTCTTTAGAAACAGCGTCTATAATAAAGAAAAAGCGCCATTAAAATACTTGTGTAACGAGCAACTTAATTACCACGGAAAAACGATGACTGCTTATTATTTTAAAAAACGAAGTAATCAAGACTATGATAAAAACTATAATTTGTACATGCTTGTTTTTGAAAACGATAAAGGCCTACAAACACAGTATTTTTATAAAAACAATGGTATGCGTATAGAAGACACGGATACCGATGAAGAAACTATAAATTATGCTAGAGAAACGTTTTTATTAAAAGAACATAATCGCGCCATTATTTATAGGCCTAATGGTTATGGTAATTATGGATATTAAATTGGTACTTTTATATTCTAATTTTTTTCTAAAATGAAATATATACTACATCTCCTAATTGCTATTTTCACTATTCAAATGGGTTTCTCCCAACAACTGGTATGTTCCGCAAAAGATAAAGATGCTTTTGAAACCAAAATAATAGAGATTAATGGGCTCTTAGAAAGAGAATTCGGTAAAACTATTACTACTGTTGGAAAAACATTTCTAGGAACACCTTACGTTGCCAAAACACTAGAAATTGAAGAGAGCGAACCCTTAGTAATTAACCTGCAAGGACTAGATTGCACCACTTTTGTAGAAAACGTTTTATCCTTTAGTAATGTATTAAAGAATGAGAAAACAAATTTTTCTGATTTTACAAAAACACTCGAAAAAATACGTTACAAAAATGGTAACCGAGATGGTTACGCTTCTAGACTACATTACTTCTCGGAGTGGATTGCTAATAATGAGAAGAAAGGGTTAATTAAAAACATTACTTCCGAAATTGGAGGAATTGAAATCCATAAAAAAATAGATTTCATGAGTACCCATAGAGAATTATATCCTTTTCTAAAAAATAACGAAGCAAACTATAAAAAGATAAAAGCATCGGAAGAATTCTTAAACAATGAAGCTCTTTGTATTCTTGAACAGGATCAAATTGAAGCCAACGAACACCTAATTAAGTCGGGCGATATAATTGCCCTTACTACTTCTATAAAAGGACTAGACATTACACATACCGGTATTGCAACCCGAGAAAAAAATGGAAGAATTTATTTACTACATGCTTCTTCTTCAGGAGAAGTTAAAGTATCCAAAGAACCATTAGTGGATTACCTAAAAAAAATAAAAAAAAACACAGGAATTATGGTTTGTAGACCTTTATAACTACTTTTTATCTCCAAAAATAAATCTTGTTTACAAACTCATGGGTTTGCAAGTGGCATTTGCAATCGAAATACGGATGTATAGAATACCGTTTATCGGATTTTAAATTAAAAATACCTCCAAAAACACAATAGAGACCTTATGTTTTCAATCT
>NZ_JADGES010000174.1 GCF_016744255.1 Maribacter sp. | reverse complement strand
TCATTGATTTTTGCAGAAAATAGTATATTACTACCTCATAATCAACAAAATGAAAAATTTCTCTTTTCTCTTCTTACTATTTCTTTCTCTATGCACTAGTATAAAAGCACAAGATTTTTCTAATAAAACAGAAATTGCTTCTACCGCTCAAAAAAGGGCTCTTTTTTATTTAAAAAAACTACAAGAAAATTATAGTAACGCAGAATACGAATTACATAAAACGTATAGTGATTCTTTAGAATTAGTAGCAAAAGAGCATGGTTTAACAAAAATGCATATTCTTTCTTTAACCAACCAAGCTATCTACTTTAATAATAGAGCAGAACAGCAAAAATCTATTCTCCTATATCATACCGCTTTAGAAAAATGTAAAATTATACCCGAAGATTTTAAAACGAGAACAGTAGTCTTGGTAAATTTAGGCAATACCTATTATGATATTGAATTATATGATAAAGGCATAGAAATAATGGAAGATGTACTAGAAGTTGCTAATAATGCCAAAAACTCTACTATGATAAAAGCAGCAGCGCTTGTAGGGTTATCTAATAACTATTCTGGTTTAGGAGAACTAAACAAAGCTCTGGATTATGCCTATAGAGCAAAAGAAATTGGCGAAAAAAATAACAACAAAGGTGTTATAGCATCTGCTGTAAATGATATTTGCGATATCCTATATCAGCAAAAAAAATATAAAAAAGCAATTGCAGTCGGTAATGAAGCATTGGCCTATACAGATCCAGAAAAACCAACTAAAAAAAGAGCTTGGTTACTTTTAAATATAGGAATCTCGTACTACAAAGAAAATAATACTTCCAAGGCACTTACGTATTTAAAAGAAGCTAATAAAATTGCAAATTCTATTAAACATTTAGAAATAGAAATGTATTGCCATGAGCACTTAGCTCAGGTATATGAAAGTCTAGGAGATATTAAGGCTTCCCATGTGGAGCAAAAAAATTACACAAAAACTCGTGGTATATTTCTTGAAAATACTAATAAGGCTTCGCAATTAGATTTAAAAAAGGAAATTAGTGATAAAGAAGGGGAAATCGTAAAGGGTAATGAAACAATTTCTTTACTTCTTAAAAATAAGAAGAGCCTTATTGTATCGGGGTCTATTGCATTACTTCTTTTAGTCGGATGTTTAATTTTTTATATCCACCTAAAGAAAAAAGAAGAAAAAAACAAACTACTACTACAAGCCCAATACACGACCTTAAAAAAAGAAATTCATAACCAAAATAATACCCAGACAAAAAGTTCTAGTATAAATAAAAAAGAAGTAATTCCATACCAAAATTCCTCTTTATCCAAAGAAGATAGACTTAGATATAAAAATAGCCTTTTGGAATATATGCAGGATAAAAAACCTCATTTAAACGCCTCGATAAATCAATCAGAATTAGCAAAAAAACTAAACTTAAGTAGTCATCATCTATCGGAGGTTTTACATTACGAATTGGAACAGAATTTCTATAATTTCATAAACTCCTACCGTGTTATTGAAGCTCAGAATTTATTAAAAAACCCAAAGACTATGGACTCCAAAATGATTGCAATAGCTTTTGATTCAGGTTTTAAAAGTAAAACATCATTTAATAGAGTTTTTAAAAATTATACAGGACTTACGCCATCGGAATACCGAGAAAAACAAAACTCTTAACCCCCCTTTTCTCTTCTAATATAAAAAATCAAGTACCACTCAAACGAGTGGTACAATTAGAACAATTTAGTCTATAGAGCAACGTTTTGTTTTTCTATGCTAAATGTAATGCCTCAGAAACTGCTTTCTAAAACTTCACTGGATTCCGTGATTTTTTCTACCAAAGTATCTTATAATTTTACCTTTTTTACTTATAAAAACACAGGGTTCACAACAAAAAATACAAATTACTGAGGTGCTTTTATCATATTTAAAAAAACTATGCGTTACATCTAAATACTCAAACCTACCATGCTAAAACATATACTCACCACCCTCTTTTTATTTCTTAGCTTTTGTCTTTTAGGACAAAGTTTTGAAACTACTTGGAACACAACAAATACCAGTACAGGTTCATCAGCTGTTAATGAAATTACAATACCAACAAACCCAGGGTATACCTACAATTACAATATAGATTGGGGAGATGGTAACATAGAGACTAATGTAACTGGAGATATTACACATATATATGCTTCGCAAGGTCTGCACACTATTTTAATTAGTGGCACTTTCCCATCTATCTATTTTAATAATACTGGTGACAAACTAAAAATAATAGAAATTTTGGCTTGGGGCACTATACAATGGGAAACCATGGAAAATGCTTTTTATGGCTGTGAAAATATAAATTTTGATGCTATCGATTCTCCAGACTTATCGCAAGTTTCTACATTAAAAAATATGTTTAAGAATGCCAGCTCTTTCAACGGCATTATTAATAATTGGAATGTTAGC
>NZ_JADGES010000111.1 GCF_016744255.1 Maribacter sp. | reverse complement strand
CTTTGCATCATTACAAATGGCATTGTGGCCGAGTGGCTAGGCAGAGCTCTGCAAAAGCTTGTACAGCGGTTCGAATCCGCTCGATGCCTCCAAAAAAAACCCTCTAATTAGAGGGCTTTTTTTATAATATATTATGTATAAGGGTTTTAAAAAATATACTATTCTCTTATATGCTCTATTTGTTCAATACCTTTTTCTATATTGAATTTGTCTTTTGGTAAAAATCCCTTAATAATAAGCACCAATCCGCATATAATTAAAACAATACCTAAAATCTTCTTTACAAGTCTAATTCTCTCAAAAGTCAATTTTTTCTTTAATTGCTTTGCTAATAATATTTTAAAAATGTCGGTAATAAAATAGGTAGATAAAACCGCAGAGAAAAAAATAATAATTCTATTAGAATCATTATTTAAACTAGGACCAACAACAATTATTATTCCAAGCCAAAAGACCAAAACACCAATATTAATAAAATTGAGTAAAAATCCTTTTATTAATAAGCTAACATAGTGGCCAGAAGTAATTTTTATACTTTCTTCTTTTTTAACTTCCTTTTTTACAATACTAGTGATACCATAAATTACGAGTATTACACCACCAAATACGTATAATCCAGGTTCGTTGCTTAAATTTTCTAATAATTGAAAACTACTAAAATAAGCTACAGTAATAAATACAATATCTGCAAGAATAACTCCTAAGTTAAAAACAATTGCCGCTCTAAAACCTTTTATTGCACTAGTTTCTAAAAGCACAAAAAATACAGGGCCAATCATAAAACTTAATAAAAATCCAAGAGGAATAGCACCTTGTATATCTTCTAACATAAAAAGGGGAAATTACATTTTAGTTATTTTACCACCGAAAATTGTTTTTTCTTCGAGCTTTGTTGGGTTACCATATACTAATACTTCACCTCCGGCTTTTACAGAAGCTTTTACATAATCCGTAGCATATATTTCTGCTCTTGAGCCAGCATTTACATTAATTGTAGAGAATTTTGTTTTTAAATCTTTCCCTTCATAAATTCCGCCTGTATTAATTGCGACATCTTGTAAATCGGATGTTCCAGAAGTTTCTATTACACCACCTGTAACTGTTTTTATAAGAAGTTGTTCTACTTCAGCAGCTATAACTAATTCTCCTCCTTCTTGTGCTTTTAATTCTAAAACATCTTGTGTTATTGTCTTTTCTGATACTATTCTTGCATCTTCATTAACATCTATAATAACAATTGGTTCTGTGTAATATAAATCAATAAAAGTTTTATAACCACTAAAAATTTTATTGATTTCCATGCGTATTTTTAATACACCTTCTTTATTTACAAAAACAACTTTATCTATATTATCTCCAGTAATAATAGCCTTATTTTCTGTGCTTTGGATTAAATTAATAGACAAGCCATCGAAGCCTTTTAATTCTGTAAACTTAGATAAGCTTACGGTTATTTCTTCATTTTGAGCACATAAAGTCTGTAGACTAATTGTGATTAAAAGTAAAAATAAAACTGTTTTTTTCATATTCGTTTTTATGTAAGTACATACTAAAACAAAATTTATTCCAAAATAGGAATTTATTCATTTTTCCCAATAAGAGAAAAATCTAAGTGTCGTTTTATTAAATCTGTATTCTTAACCATTACAACAACTTCATCTCCTAATTGATAGGTAGTTTTTGTTTTTTCTCCTGTAATAGAATACTCTTTCTCATCAAATATATAATAATCTCCTTTTATATCTCTTATACTGACCATTCCTTCACATTTGTTTTCAATTATTTCTACATAAATACCCCATTCTGTTACCCCACTTATAACACCAATAAACTCTTTATCTTGGTGATCTTGCATAAATTTAATCTGCATGTATTTTATAGAATCTCTTTCTGCTCTAGAAGATAAAATTTCCATATCGGAAGAATGTTTACATTTTTCTTCATATGCCTCTGCATTAGCCGTTTTTCCTCCGTCTAAATAATGTTGTAATAAACGGTGTACCATTACATCTGGATATCTTCTAATTGGTGATGTAAAATGCGAGTAATAATCAAACGCTAAACCATAATGCCCTATGTTTTTTGTAGTATAGGTTGCTTTACTCATACTACGAATAGCTAAGGTATCTACTAAATTTTGTTCCTTTTGCCCTTTAACATCTTCTAAAAGCTGGTTTAAAGAAGCGCTAATAGATTTTTTATCTTTAAAGTCTAACTTATGTCCGAAACGAGAAATAATTCCATTAAGTGCTATTAATTTATCTTCATTAGGATCATCATGTATTCTATAAACAAAAGTTTTTTCTGGTTTTTGTTTACCAATAAATGCAGCAACTTTTCTATTTGCTAGTAACATAAACTCTTCTATAAGTTTATTAGCATCTTTTGCTTCTTTAAAATAAACACTAGTAGGTACACTTTCTTTATTTAAATTAAAACGAACCTCCACTTTATCAAAAGAAATAGCACCATTTTGCATACGTTTAGTACGCATAATTTTAGCTAATTTATCCATTACTAAAGTAGCATTTACTACTTCATCTGAAACTATATAAGAAGAATTACGTATGGAAACTTCTTCCGGAATATCTCCATCTTCTGTTTCTATAATATGCTGTGCTTCTTCATAAGCAAAACGTTCGTTAGAATTTATTACTGTTCTACCAAACCATTCCTTAATAACATTGGTATTTTTATCTATTTCAAAAATTGCAGAAAAAGTGTATTTTTCTTCATTTGGTCTTAAGGAACATGCATTGTTAGATAATACTTCTGGTAACATTGGTACTACTCTATCTACTAAGTATACAGATGTAGCTCTTTCATAAGCTTCATCATCTAAAATCGTATTTTCTTGTAAATAATGAGAAACATCTGCTATATGTATTCCTATTTCATAATTTCCATTTTCGAGAACTTCAAAAGATAAAGCATCATCAAAATCTTTAGCATCTTTAGGATCTATAGTAAATGTTAATACATTACGCATATCTCTACGCTTGGCAATTTCTTCTTCTTTAATAGAAGTGTCTAATTTTTGTGCATAACTTTCTACTTCTACAGGAAACTCATACGGTAAACCATATTCGGCTAAAATGGAATGTATTTCTGTATTATGTTCTCCTGGTTTTCCTAAAACTTCTTTTATTATTCCAAAAGGAGAATCTGTTCTATCTGGCCATTCTGTTATTTCAACAATTACTTTATCGCCATCTTCTGCTTTTCCTATTTTATCTTTGGATACAAAAATATCGGTATACATTCTAACATCTGTAGGTCTTATAAAAGCAAAATCCTTTTGCATATCTACAATACCAACAAATTCAGTCTTATTACGAGTAACTATTTTTGTTATTTCTCCTTCTAATTTTTTACCATTTCTTTTTGGATAAACATAGACTTCCACAGTATCTCTATGAAAAGCTTTATTTACTTTATTATTAGGAATAAAGACATCATCTTCCATTCCTTCTATAATAATATAGGCATTTCCTCTACTTGTAATATCTACAATACCCGTTTGGTATGTTTTTGTAGAAGCTATGACTTTATAATGGCCTCTGGTTTCTTCTAAAATTCTTTTTTTCTCTTTTAATTGAACTAATTTCTTTATTAGTTGGTTTCTATCATGAGCATCTGTTATGTTCATTCTAGAAGCTATTTGTTTATAAGTAAAACTATTTTTAGGATCCTTTTCTAAAACTGTAAAAATTCCTTTAGTAATTTCGTTATTTCTGTGATTCTTTGATTTCTTATTTCTCTTTGACATTAATCTTTCTTTCTAATTTGTCGGAAAATTACGAATTATAATTCAGTACCTATTATTTTAGTCATTACACTAAAATAATTTTAACGTTATTAACATATATATAATATTCATTTTTCTTTTATTTAAATTTTAAAAAACAATGGTGGTTATTATAGCTTGTTAATAGTGGGTATAAAAAAATGAAGAATAATTTGTATTGAACCGTTTTTAATTTTTGTTGACAATTTATACAAGTATAATTTTTATAGTTATCAATACATTACATATCTTATTAACACATATTGATAACCTCTGTTAACATAAAATTAAGGATAAGTAATTATTAATTTAGTGTTAACTTCTATAAAGTAATACTTAATATCTTTCTATTATATTCTAAGAAGTTAATTAGTTTTTCTAAATTTCTTTTCTAAGGCAAAATTCAATTGAGAAATCAAAATTATAAAGTTATTTTCTATAGAAAGTTTATGAACAAGTAATACAACAATTTAAGGGTGTAATTAACAATTGTTAATTTACATACTATAAAAAACGTTGTGAAACAGCTAATTATTGTGGTATACGCTTATCTATTGTACATTTGTACTATTAACCACAACACCAAACAAATGAAAATAGCTATAGGTAATGATCACGCTGGTACAGAATATAAACTTGCAATAGTAGGTTTATTAAAATCTCTAAATATAGAAGTTAATAACTATGGTACAGATGGTACGGATAGTGTTGACTATGCTGATTTTGTACACCCAGTAGCAAATGATGTTGAAAACGATGTGGTAGATTTAGGTATAATTATTTGTGGTAGTGGTAATGGTGCATCTATGACTGCTAATAAACACCAAAAAGTTCGTTCTGCTTTATGCTGGAATAAAGAAATTGTAGCTTTAGCAAGGGAACATAATGATGCTAATATATTAAGTTTACCTGCTCGGTTTATTTCTTTACCACAAGCATTAGAAATGGTAAATACTTTTTTGAATACTGATTTTGAAGGAGGTAGACACGAGCGTAGAATAGAAAAAATGCCTTGTAAATAATATATGCTTTCTTTTAAAGAAACAGAATTATTAATAAAAGCTAATATTACAGCAACTCCGATAAGAATATTAGTTTTATCTACATTTTTAAAATATAAAGAAGCATTTTCCTTAAAAAACATGGAAGATGCTTTATTTTTTACTGAAAAGTCTACCATTTTTAGAACATTACAACTTTTTGAAAGTAAAGGAATTGTTCATACAATAATTGCTTCTGATGGTATTAAAAGTTATGCTTTGTGTTCTATTAGTTGTATAAGAGAAGCGCATAAACATTCTCATGCACATTTAAAATGTAAAAGGTGTCTAAAAATTTATTGTATACCTGTTAATAGTAAGAATTTACATTTAAAGGATTATAAATTTGATGATATTCAGATATTTATAAATGGTATATGTAAAGTCTGCAACTCAATTGCATTACCTTAGATGTACTTTTGTTAAAAAGAAATTTATGGCGCACTCTCATCATAATCATTCTCATAACCATGCACATCCAGATTTAAAAGGTAGGAATCTTATATTTTCTATTTTTTTAAATATATTAATTACGATTGCACAGGTAATAGGTGGAATTATTTCTGGTAGTTTATCTCTTTTATCTGATGCACTTCATAATTTTAGCGATGTAGTTTCTTTACTAGTTAGTTATATAGCAAACAAACTTTCTAAAAAGAAAGCTTCTACTAATAAAACTTTTGGTTATAAAAGAGCCGAAATTATAGCTGCTTTTGTAAATGCAGCGGCGTTAATTGTGGTAGCAATAATCCTTATTAAAGAGGCAATAGAAAGGTTTATGCATCCACAAGAAGTAGAATCTAATCTTGTTATTTGGCTGTCTTTATTAGGAATTGTAGCAAACGGATTAAGTGTTTTTCTATTAAAAAAAGATGCAGATAGTAATATGAATATGCGGTCTGCTTATTTACACTTATTAACAGACATGTTAGCATCTGTCGCTGTTTTAATAGGTGGATTGTTAATGAAATATTTTCAAATGTATTGGGTAGATCCTTTCTTAACCTTGGCTATTGCCCTATACTTAATATATATGGGTTATGACTTACTTATAGATTCTACTAAGGTTTTAATGTTATTTACTCCGGATACAATTAAAGTACAAGAAATTGTAGATGTTGTTAATAAGATTCCTAGTGTTAAAAACATACACCATATTCATATTTGGCAATTAAATGAGGACGAAGTACATTTTGAAGCACACATAGATTTTAAAGAAAATATAAAACTCTCGGAGTTCGATGCTATTTTAGAACAAATTGAAGAAGAATTATATCATAACTACGGAATTAACCATGTTAACATTCAACCAGAGTTTGGAAAATGTGATAGTAAACATATAATAGTACAAGACTAATGCTAGAGATTAAAACAAAAACATTTCAAGAATTTACGACAGAAGAGCTTTATAAAATTTTACAATTGCGTAGCGAAGTATTTGTGTTAGAACAAGACTGTGTTTACCAAGATATAGATAATAAAGACCAAAGTGCTTTACATATTATAGGAACAAAAAACGGTGAAATAGTTGCTTATACCAGAATATTTGCTCCAGGACTATATTTTAAAGATGCTAGTATTGGTAGAGTAGTAGTAAAACAATCGGAACGTAAATATGGTTATGGAAAGGTGGTAATGGAGGCATCTATTAAGGCTGTAAAAACACATTTTAACCAAATAAAAATTCATATTTCTGCTCAAGAATATCTAATAAAATTTTATACCTCTTTAGGTTTTAAACAAGTTGGTGAAGGGTATTTAGAGGATAATATTCCGCATGTAGGAATGGTAAAAGATTCTTAATTCTAGCTTACTTACGAAAATTAGTGAGGATTTTCTATTCAGTTTTTATTTTCTAAATCAGGTGTTTACCCACGTAGCAAACCTAAAGTAGCCTTTTAGCAACCCCATTTTCTATTAAATAATCTAATTTTAGAATAAGGTTTAATGGTTTTTCTACTTTGTTGTTTGATGAAAAATAGAGATACCCTTCTTGGTAATTATGCAACTCTTTAATATTTATTTTTCCATGCGTTTTGTTTTTTACATCTATATAACTGCAAAGAGTTTCTTGGGTAATTTTTTTTGATTTTAATAATGCAATCAACTTACTTCTATTTACCAATGTTATTTTACAAGATGTAAATTTATCGGGATCATCTTTATAAATAGCAGTTATTAAAGCATAAAAATCTGTGGTTTTGGTAGTATCAAAAAGCCAACCTTTTTTAAGAGAATCACCTTTTAAATAATTAATTTCAAATGCAAAAGTAGGTAAGTCTTCTCCAATATAATCTAGCTGTGCTTTTTCATCAATAGCATAAACTTTCCTGGTTTTTTTATGAGTAAAGTATGCATCTATACCTTGTAATTGTTGTTTGTAATTATGAATACGTTCTGTATGGTAGTTTTTTAAATGCTTTTGGTATAAAGTATCTAAAAAAACAGCGAGCTCTTTTTCTTTTTGTAAGTCCTTTTTAAAATTGCTCTGGACTCCCACAATTTAAGAATTAATAATATTATAAAGTTCTTTTGCTATACCCTCTACTACACCTACAACCAAAGCATTCCCCATAAAGAAAGCTCTTTTGGTGTTTGATATTCCTTCTAATAGCGTATGATTATCTGGGAACATATTTAAACGCTCTAATTCTATTGGTGTTAATCTTCGCAAACCTTTAGGTGTAGATACAACATGCTTAAATCTGGATGCACTTTTACCGCCTTCTCCTGTAATAATGGTTCTAGAAGCATTATCTAAGGCATCTGGAAAAATCATGGAGCCTTCACTATAATTATATGTAAAACCACTTTTAGCAGTGCGAACCTCTTTTTTAGAGCCTTTTAAATATTTCCATTTAGAGATGTCTTTTTCGTCAATATAAAACTCAGGAGTTACTTCTCCATTTTGTAAAATATCTTTTAACACCGTTTTTTTAGAGGTTAATTTTGGTGTTGTTTTAGAGGTATAAACCGTTCCTTCACAAAAAATACCAGTGTTTAGAAAAGGAGATAATTTTTCTTCTTTATTAAAGGAGTCCGATAAATTTACCAGGTTTCCTTCTATTTTAAACTCGGCATCTATTTTTAGTTTCGGTGCTATTGGAAAAGCTTTAGCTATAGTTCCTGTTTTACAAAGCCATTCTAATTTATTTACTTTCTTAAGTTTTTTATAGACAGCTGTTGATTTATGATAGGCTAAGAAAAATATACGCCGCCTTCTTTGTGGCATTCCGTAGTCTGCAGCATTAATAACACGCCACTCTACAGCATAACCTAAAGTATCTAAACTTTGAAGCATGATAGCAAAATCTCTTCCGCGTTGTGCTGTCGGAGATTTTAATAAACGGTCTACATTTTCTAAAAATAAATATTTAGGAGCATTTTTCTTTTCCGATAGAATTCGATGTATAGACCACCACAAGACACCTTTTTTACCAATAAGACCTTTAGAATTTTGAGAGGTAGTAGCAACAGAATAATCTTGGCAAGGGAAACCACCTACCAAAATATCGGCATCTGGAATATTAGAAATAGGAACACTAGCAATATCTTCATTGCTGTGGTTTTTATCCCCAAAATTAGCTTCATAAACCATAGAGGCATGCTGCGTTTTGGTACTTGGTTCCCATTGGTTAGACCATACAATCTGGTATTTATCTGTTTTTTCGAGCCCTAGTCTAAATCCACCAACACCCGCAAAAAGTTCTATTACTTTTAGTTTTTTCATATCGTAGTGGCTAAAATTAGTTAAAATGAAGTAGATAGTTTTAAATATTTGGTAGGTAAGTCCTTAAAAAGTTCTAATTTTCAAAAAAAATTATACATGACTTTTATATCTAGAGCTCGGTTAGCACTGCTTTTTATTGGAATATTGATTTCTTCTTGTATAGAAACACCGAAAATAGAAAAAGCACCTTTGTTAGATGAAATTGCCGAAGTTAAAGCAGAATATGCACCAGATAAAAGAGTAGCAATTTTTGCTATTGCTGCTTTTAATACTGAGGGAGCCTATATTTTAAAAGGAGAAAGTAATTTACCAAGAGCCATACAGGAATTAAAAGAGAATCTTAAAGAACAGAACATAACTTTTATAGATAGTATTTCTGTTTTACCAAAAGAAGAATTAGAAGGAAAAACAAAAGGGGTCGTTACTATTTCTGTTGCTAATATTAGAAGCAATCCAAAACACTCTGCAGAATTAGCTACACAAGCCACTTTAGGAACACCTGTAAATATACTAAAAAGAGAAGGAGACTGGGTTTTAATTCAGACACCAGACAAATACATTTCTTGGGTAGATTCTGGTGCAATTGTGGCGCTTATGAAAGACGAATTTTTAAGATGGAAAAAAGTTCCAAAAATAATATACACGCAAACTATGGGTTATGTTTATTCTGGAGCGGATAGAGACACCCAAGTGGTATCAGATATTGTTGCTGGTAGTGTGTTAGAATTGGTAAAGCAAGACGCGCGTTTTTATGAAGTACGTTTTCCAGATGGGAGAAAAGGGTTTGTTATAAAAGCGGAAGCCTTAGATTATGAAAGTTGGATTTCTAAAATAAACCCAACAGAAGAAAGCTTGGTTGCGACTTCTAAGAAATTTATGGGTTTACCGTACTTATGGGGAGGAACATCTACCAAAGGAGTAGATTGTAGCGGTTTTACAAAAAGTATTTATTTTTTAAACGGAATGGTAATTCCAAGAGATGCATCGCAACAAGTAAACACGGGTAAAGCTATAGATTCTATTAAAAATTTTAAGAACCTACAAAAAGGAGATTTGCTGTTTTTTGGCAGAAAAAGAACCGATTCAACCAAAGAGAGAGTAGTACATGTTGGTATGTGGATTGGTAACAATGAGTTTATACATGCCTCTGGTTCTGGGCGTGTACAAATAGGTAGTATAGATAATAAAGCAGCGAATTTTGATGCGGATAATTTAGAGAGGTATTTATGTTCTAAACGAATATTAAAAGAAAAAGATAATGCATTAGTAAATTTGGTAAACACTCCTGTTTTTAAGGATTGATTCACTTATATATTTACTTTAAAATAGAATCATTAGCTAGTTGGGGCTAATCTGTTCTGTGGAATCGGAGACGATTTTCATATCACCATAGAAAGAAAGTAATTTATTTTTATCAGCGAATCGGCCTCCCAAATCGCTCTCTGTAGGTGTTTTAACTAAGACGGTATTCCATTTACCTTCTATTCCTATATATTGTTCTTGAATGTCATGAATATAAGGCATATCTGCAAGGCAATCCTCAACAATATCTATAATTACCTTTCTTTCCTTTGGAGCTACATTTTTTAGGTCTTTAATACGAAGTAACACTAAAATTTTATCTTCTTGTATGTCACTAAAGTATTCAATTTTCTTTGTATCGATGCCACTTTCTATATCATAAGTAACACATTGTTTTAAGGTAATAGAGGGTCAAGTATAATTTTAGGGGACTAGTAAGATTTATGCATAAATTTTAGATAGTCTGTAGAGGAAAAATGTAATTTCTCTGACTCCTCTAAACTGTGC